>NZ_RZNF01000007.1:300000-447223 GCF_003992725.1 Rhodomicrobium lacus
GTGATGCTGCCAGCGGCACGCACCGCCGTCATGATTTTCTCGAATACGCCGTTGAAGGCGGCGAGGGCGTCGCGCACGCGGACGGCGGAGACTGAAGGATAAGCGCCCGCGACGGCCTTCATCACCTCGGCTTCGCCCTTGGCGTCGGGCGTTTTGCCTTCCGGCCATGAAAGCGTCGCGAGCCAGGTGAACGGCGCGGCCTTGAGCGCGTTCGGCGAGAAGATCATGACGAAGTTGATGTCGATCGAACCCCACTTCACACTGCGGAAGTTGGCGATCTTCGCCTGCAAGTTGCGGCCGAGCACGTTGACCGTCACCATGTCGCCGATCGCAAGCCCGAGCGCCTTGCCGATCTCCGCCTCGAAGGAAACGAGCGCCTCGCCATTATGGTCGGCGGGCCACCAGGCGCCTTCGGTGATTTGCGAACCCGACGGCACAGCGTCAGAATAGGTGATGCCGCGGTCGCCGTTCAGCACCCACTCGGCAGACGATGGAGCCTTGATCTGCTCGACCGGCACCCCCTTCAGCGCAACGAGCCGCCCTCGCAGCATCGGCGCTGTGGCGATGCGCGCGTCTGGCGTCTTTTCCTCCAGCAGATCCTCGAACGCGGCGAGGCTTTGCTTCGGGATGCCGATGAAGAAATAGCTCGGCGCGTGCTCCGGCAGCCGCGTCTTGAGTTCGTTCGTGAGCGATGCATCGACAAGCGAGACGGCGGTCAGCAGCGTCAGCCCCGCGCCGAGCGAAAGCGCGATGGTGCGCGCGAGACTGGCCGGCCCCGCGATATTCGCGAGCGCGAGCGCCACTTCAGGCCGCTTCGGCCTCGGAAGCCGCGCGGCAAACCGGCGTATACCCGCGCCGATAAACCAAAACAACACGAAAACCGCGAACAGGGCGGCAGCCGTAACGGCGGCGATCTTCTGGTTCTGCGACAGAAGAATGCCTGAGGCGGCGAGCAGCGCCACCGCGCCGAGCGAGGCGTAGCGATAGGCGCGCGGCGGAAGCCATGCCGCGTCCTCGCTGCCGTTGCGGAACAGTTCGGCAGCCCGCACCTGTTGCGCGCGCCCGAGCGGCCACAGGATGAAGGGCAGCGCCGTCAGCGCACCGAACAGCGCCGCGAGCCCGAGCGCTTCAGGCTGGAACCCCGGCTCAAGGCTCACCGGCAGGAGGGCGCTCGCCAGCCCCGCGACAAGCCACGGCACGGCGAGGGCGATTCCGAAGCCGATGAGGATACCGAGCGCGGCAAACAACGCCATCTCGATGAGAAAGACATGAAAGATCGTCCGCTGCGATGCGCCGAGCGCCTTGAACGTTGCGATGGTCCGCCGCCGCCGCTCGACGAAGGCCGAAACCGCGTTCGCCACGCCGATGCCGCCGGTGAGCATCGCCGTCAGCCCCACGAGCGTCAGGAACTCGGCGAGCCGGTCCAGCGTGTTGCGGATGCCGGGCGTGGGGTCCGATGTGTCGCGCAGGAGAAAGCCCGCCTCGGGAAACGCCGTGGACAGCGCGGCTTTGAACGTGGGCGGCGCGCCGCCTTCAATCTTGATACGATACGCCCAGCGCACGAGCGCGCCAGGTTCGGCGATCCCCGTCGCCCTGAGCGCTTCGGACGACATCAGGATGCGCGCGCCGAAGGCCGGCCCCGCCGCGAAACGATCCGGCTCCTGTCCGAGCACCGCGACGACCGGGAACGATGCCTTGCCGAGCGTGATCTCGTCGCCGAGCTTGAGGCCAAGCTGGTCCAGTATGGTGCGATCCACCGCGAGCCCGCCGCGCCGGACGGCATCGAGGTTCTTGCCTTCCTCCATCGTCACCGCGCCGTAAAGCGGATATGCGCCGTCCACGGCTTTCAAATCGACGAGCGTCTGCGCGTTCGCGTCGGGGCGACGCGCCATCGCGCGCATGGTCGCGACCTCGCTGACGCGGCCGACGCTTTCGAGGAAGGCGCGCTCGTCGGCGTTTGCCTGCCGATGGATGAGCGTCGCCTCGACGTCGCCGCCGAGCAGCAGCGTTGCGTCGCGCGCCAGCGCATCGCGGATGGCGCCTGAAAGGCCGTTGATCGCGCCGATGGCGCCCGTGCCGAGTGCGATGCAGACGAGGAAGATCCAGAAGCCCGCCACGCCGCCGCGAAGGTCGCGCAGCGCAAGGCGAAGGGCGAGCGGCAGGGCACGGCTCCGCGTGCGCGGCGCTTCCGTTTCGGTGGCAACCGTCATGCCGACGCCGTCTCCTGGATCGACGCCGCGATCCGCCCGTCATGCATGGCGACGACACGCTCGCAGCGTTTCGCCAGCGCGGGGTCGTGCGTCACAAGCACGAGCGTCGTGCCGAAGCGGCGATGCAGCGAAAAGATCAGGTCCATGATCTGGCGTCCCGTTTCTCCGTCGAGATTGCCGGTCGGCTCGTCCGCGAACAGGATCCTCGGCTCCGCGACGAGCGCCCGGGCCAGCGCAACGCGCTGCTGTTCGCCGCCGGAAAGCTGCCCCGGAACGTGATGAAAGCGGCCCGATAGTCCAACCTCGGAAAGCGCTGCCTCCGCGCGTTCGAACGCGTCGGCGCGATTGAGAAATTCGAGCGGCAGAGCCACATTCTCGATGGCCGTCATGGTCGGGATCAGGTGGAAGGACTGGAACACGATGCCGATCGAGCGGCCCCGTATCGCGGCGAGCGCATCCTCGCCAAGGGTCGTGAAATCCTCGCCCGCGACGATGACGCGGCCCGAGGTGGCGGCTTCGAGGCCGGTCATCACCATGAGCAGCGACGACTTGCCGGAACCGCTCGGACCGACCAGCGCGACGGACTGTCTTTCCGATACGGAAAGATCGATGCCGCGCAGGATGTCGACTGCGCCCGCGCGGCTTTTCAGCGTGAGCGTGACGCCTTTCAGATCAATGACCGGAGCGGCCCGGCGAGGCGCGCCAGCGTGCGGCGCTTCGGAAACCGAGGGAAATTGCAAATGAGACACCGTTTCGAGACTTCGTTGCCGCGCTTCATATGGAAAGGATTGTCGGCAATTTCGACTGCGTTCGCCGCGATTTTTGTAACCGCTTTCGTCATGCCGCCCGCGCATGCCTCCGAGCCGGAGAAGGAAATCGTGATCCTCGCGTTCGGCGACAGCCTGACGGCGGGCTTCCAGCTTCCACCCGATAAGTCTTTTCCGGCGCAGTTGCAGGCGGCGCTCCGCGCGAAAGGATATCCCGTGCGCGTCCTGAATGCGGGCGTCTCGGGCGACACGGCAGCGGACGGCGCGGCGCGGCTCGACTGGAGCCTGTCCGAGCCCGTCGACGCGGCGATCGTCGAACTCGGCGCGAACGACATGCTGCGCGGTCTCGATCTGAAGCAGACGGAAGCTTCGCTCGATGCGATCCTGAAGGCGCTCTCAGAGAAGCGGATCGAGCTTCTGGCCGCCGGCATGGAGCCCTTGCGCAATTGGGGCGAGGACTACGCCGCGAGCTTCCGCGCGATGTGGCCCCGCCTCGCGGAGAAACACCACGCGATCCTCTATCCGTTTTTCCTGAAGGGCGTCGCAACCGTGCCCGCGCTCAACCAGCCGGACGGCCTGCATCCGACAGCCGACGGCGTCGCGGTCATCGTGCGCAACATTCTGCCGGACGTGGAAAAGCTGATCGCGCGGGTGAAGGAGCAACGGTCCCGCACCCAGTGATTCAATTATTAATCGAATTGCCGATAACGGAAAAAGCCCCGCGCAGGGTTCCTGGGAAAGACTGTCCTCCAGCGAATCCCGGAGGATAGAACCATGCGCGCAGGAGAAGTCATCCCGTTTCATCGGAGCGTCTGGCCGTCGCACATCAATGTCAGCGAGGCTCCCCAGACGCAGGGTGCGGCCATCACCATCTCGCGCAACGAGACGAGTGTTTCCATCGTCGCAAGCGAAGATGAGGCGGGCGCGCTGACGATCTCCACGCCGCGCGGCCCGCTCGAAGAACAGGTCGATTGGCGCAGCCTGAAGGATTTTCCCTTCATCGAGGAAGTCACGACCGAACGAACCGCAACGGGCGAAGTCCGCAAGCTGCGCCTCGCCAAGTTCGACGATGTCGTCATCGGCGCCGATGCGCGCGGCAACGTCTATATCGACTGGCGAAGCTGAGCGCGCGAAATGGCGTGAGCGAAAGCGGGCGTGCCTCTGCCCGCCCGTGTCGGCTGCTATCTGCTACCGCCCAACCTCGAACTTCACGCCCTGCGCGAGAGGAAGCGTCGAGCCGTAGTTGATGGTGTTGGTGGTGCGGCGCATGTAGGCCTTCCACGAGTCGGAGCCTGCTTCGCGACCGCCGCCCGTTTCCTTCTCGCCGCCGAACGCGCCGCCGATCTCCGCGCCCGATGGGCCGATGTTGACATTCGCGATACCGCAATCCGAGCCGCGCGCGGAGAGGAACAGTTCCGCCTCGCGCAGATCGTTCGTGAAGATCGAGGATGAAAGCCCCTGCGGCACTTCATTGTTAAGCCGAATGGCTTCCTCGAAGTCGTTATAGCGGATCACGTAGAGGATCGGCGCGAAGGTTTCCTTGAGAACGGGGCCGACCTGCTCGGGCATCTCGATCAGCGTGGGCTGGACATAGACGCCGCCCTCGGGCACGCCCGCGCGGATGCGCTCGCCGCCGGTGAACAGGCTGCCGCCGGACGCCTTCGCCTCCTCGAACGCCTTGTACATCGCCGCGTAGGCCGCCTCGTCGATCAGCGGGCCGACAAGCGTGCCGTCGTCCAGCGGATTGCCGATCTTCACGCTCACGAACGCCTGCTTCAGGCGCGGCACGAGCTTGTGATAGACGGAATTATGCACGAACAGCCGCCTGAGCGAGGTGCAGCGCTGCCCTGCCGTACCCATCGCGGCGAAGGCGACCGCGCGAAGGCTCAGATCGATGTCGGCGGTCGGGCAGACGATGGCCGCGTTGTTGCCGCCGAGTTCGAGGATGGCGCGGGCGAAGCGCGAGGCAAGGCGCGGGCCGACCGCGCGGCCCATTGCCGTCGAGCCGGTGGCGGAGACGAGCGGCACGAGGCGGTTATCGACAAGCGCTGCGCCAGCCTCGCGTGCGCCGATAACGACAGCCGAAAGCCCTTCCGGCGCGACGTGGCCCGCCTTGCGGTATCGCGCCGCCGCCCGCTCGAACAGCGCTTGCGTGGCAAGCGCCGTCAGCGGCGTCTTCTCCGACGGCTTCCACACACACGCGTTGCCGCAAACGAGCGCGAGCGCCGCGTTCCAGGCCCATACCGCCACCGGGAAGTTGAACGCCGAGATGATGCCGACCACGCCCAGCGGATGCCACGTCTCCATCATGCGATGGTCCGCGCGCTCGCTCGCGATGGTGAGGCCGTAAAGCTGCCGCGAGAGGCCCACCGCGAAATCGCAGATGTCGATCATCTCCTGCACTTCGCCGAGGCCCTCGGACGCGATCTTGCCTGTTTCGATGGTCACGAGGCGGCCGAGAGCTTGCTTGTTGGTGCGGAGTTCCTCGCCGAACAGCCGCACGAGTTCGCCACGCACGGGCGCCGGAACGCTGCGCCAGACGAGAAACGCCGCGTGCGCCGCATCGACCGCCGCGTTCATGTCGGACGCACCGCCGAGCCGCACGCGCCCGATGACCTCGCCCGTGATCGGCGTCTTCGCCTCGAACGCGCCGCTCGAGTGAGCCGCGCTCGAAACACCTAAATCTCCGAGGAGCGCGCTGACATCGCGGGGAAGGGAGCCGGTCTCGGGAACTGAAGTCATCGATTTTTCCTTAACGAGCAGGGAATGTGCCGCATCCGCTTCGCTTGTCGACTGGAAGCAATGTCGGTACCTTTTCACTATAATATTGGAACGCTCGGTAAAGAGCGGAAGAACCACGGGAAACGCGCTTGAGCGGGGCTAATGCCGTAACTTTCGAGCCGGTCGAACTGGCAAGGTCGAAAGTCTTGCAGGATCACTTCCGCGAGACCTACGCGAAGATTTTCGCCGACCCGAATACGCCGCGAACCGTGGTGATCGTGCCAAGCATTACCTTCGACCGCGAAGTGATGGCGCGCATCGCGGGCGTTCACCATTATGAAGAGCGGCTGCTTTGCCTGCTTCTGCTGCTCCGTTTTCCCCGCACGCGCGTCATCTACGTTACGAGCACGCCCATCGCGACGCCGATCATCGACTATTACCTCCATCTTCTGCCGGGCATCCCGGCCCAGCACGCCAAAAAGAGGCTCGTGCTTCTCTCCTGCTACGACAGTTCCGACGCGCCGCTCTCCGCCAAGATCCTTGCGCGCCCGCGCCTCATCGAGCGGATCAAGGCCGCGATCCCCGATCCGCACGCGGCTCATGTGACCTTCTTCACCGTGACGCCGCTCGAAAAGAAGCTTGCCCTGAAGCTCGACCTGCCGATTTACGGCTCGGATCCCGACGTTTCCTGCTGGGGCTCCAAGAGCGGCTCGCGCAAGATATTCCGCGAAGCGGGCATCGCCATGCCCGCGGGCTTCGAAGACCTGAAGAACGCGGACGACATCGTGAACGCGCTCGTTGCGCTGAAGGAACGCAACCCGGCGCTGCGGCGCGCAGTGGTCAAGCTGAACGACGGGTTTTCCGGCGAAGGCAATGCGCTGTTTCGCTTCGAGGGTGCGCCTGAAACGGGCCTTTCCGACTGGGTGCGCGACCGGCTCCCGCATATCGGCTTCGAATCGGCTGAAATGACGTTCGACGCCTTCATGGAAAAGTTCGAGCTTATGGGCGGCATCGTGGAGGAATTCATCGAGGGCAAGATCAAGCGTTCGCCCTCATCGCAGTTCCGTGTCGATCCCGTGGGCACGCTCGAGACCATCTCAACGCACGATCAGGTGCTCGGCGGGGCGAACGAGCAGGTGTTTCTGGGGTGCAAATTCCCCGCAGATGAAAGCTATCGCCTCGACATTCAGGAACTCGGACGCCGCGCGGGCGAGGTGCTCGCGTCAAAAGGCGCGCTCGGCCGTTTCGCCATCGATTTCATGTCGGTGAAGGACGACGAGGATGAGCCGTGGCGCCATTACGCGATCGAGATCAACCTCCGCAAGGGCGGCACCACGCACCCTTTCCTCATGCTGCAATATCTCACGGCCGGCCGCTACGAGCCGGAAACCGGCCTGTTCTACAGCGCGGCGGGCAAGCCGTGCTTCTACTACGCGTCGGACAATCTTCACGCGGACCATTACCGCGGGCTGACGCCGACCGACCTCATCGACATCGCCGCCACACAGGGGCTGCATTTCGACGCCGCGAAGCAGGAAGGCGTCGTGTTTCATCTCGTCGGCGCGCTGTCGGAGTTCGGCAAGCTCGGCGTGCTCGCCATCGGCGACACGCAGGAAAAAGCCTATCAGTCCTACATGCGAAGCGTGGCGATCCTCGATGAAGAGGGCACGCGGCACGATGGCGTTTAGGGCGGTTTCCATTCCTTTTGGCCGCGTGAAATGAAGTAATTGGCGCACTCGTCTGGCTTGAACAGGCCGGCGAGCCTGCTTGCGGGACACAGTGCCGTTGACGATGCGATCGCCCGCCTTGCGGAACATGACCCTGAGACCGGAGAACGCCGTTTCGATTGAAATCACGCTGTATGAGCTGGTGATGTCGGAAATCAAGACAATCGTCGGTGTGCAGGGCGACGGCGGCGCGCCCCAACGACGAGGTTGATCGGGATTATTGTCGCAAGCACCTTGCTGCATGAGATCAAGCGCCCGATTTGAAAAATGGTTGAGCAACATGCGAATTTGAAAAATGGTGCACGGTCTCGTCATTCTTGCCCGCATGGAATCGCTTTTCGATGCGTCTTGGCCCTTGCCAAGCCGTGCAAAACCCGCTTTATATCCCGGACCGGCCGCAAGGCCGCTGAGCGCCCCCTTCGTCTATCGGTTAGGACGCAAGATTTTCAATCTTGAAAGAGGGGTTCGACTCCCCTAGGGGGCGCCAACACCTCTCCAAGTTATTGTTTTTGTTGCCCTTTCTATCCAGTGAGACAAAGGGTGGGACAATGCTCTCCAGGCTGAGCTTTGCCGCGCCGCTTGCTGCGAGCTTCTTTTGCGCGGCCTTGCGGGTGTAGATCCGCGCCATATTGGCGTCGTCCCAGCCGAACATCGCCATCAACTCGTGCTCGCTTGCGCCGGCTTCGGCCGCGCGCACCGCACCGATCTTCCTCAGCCCATGCGGCGAACATTGCGGGAGCCCGGCCTTCCTGCTCCATTCGCGGAAGATATTACCGAAGCCCGCCGCGCTGTGCGGCTTTCCGTAGGCCGTTTCAAGCCACGTCTCAGCCCCAAGCGCGCTCGCATCGAGGACGGCGCGAAGCGGCGGCAGGATCGGCAACGTCAGAACTTTCGCGCCGTTCTTCCGGCCCTTGAACTGAGAGAAGGTGACAAACAATCCGTCCCTGCTCTCGTGCTTCTTGCCAATCCGCACGGCATCCGAGCGGCGCACGCCGAGATAAAGCATGATCGCCATCGCGAGCCGTGGCTTCGAGCCAACGGGCCAATGCGCCTCGAAGGCGTCCACATCGTCGTCGGTCCAGGTGTAAAAGCCGTCCGACCCGCTTCTCAGCTTTTCCACTTTTTCAGCCGGGTTGGTCGCGACGAGATCGTTCTTCAGCGCCCAGGCGAACAAGGCCGAGAGCTGCTTTAGGCGGAAATTCGCCGCCTCCGGCAGATCGGCCTTCATGTCCCGAAGCTTGCGGACATGCGCTCTCTTCATTGCGGCGAAGGGGGCGTCCCCGAGTTTCTGGCCGTTGCCGCCAACGATGGCGCAGATTTCGGTGAGGGCCGTGCGCTTGCGTCGCTTGGTGTAGTCCTCGAGCGACTGGAAAGCAGCCGATTTATAGTAGCGCTCGCACAGCCACTCGAAACTCTTCTCGGCCTTGGAGGCGGGGCCTTGATCGCCGAGAGCAGCCTTGTACGCCGCCAGAAACTCTTCCGAGCCGGGAAGCCCGCGAAGTCGGATTTTCGGCTTTCCGGGGCGGCGAAAGTAAAAGCGCACGGTGCCGTGTCGGTCGCGATCCCGCGTAATATATCTGAATTTCACAAAGGCCATAATTATCTAACCTCGAAATATGCCCTGTTCCCGCTCCCGACACCTTATCCGAGCGCCTCATCCCACGGATTGCGCTCGATTTCCGGCGCAGGGTTCGACGTAAACGAGCCTTCCGCCTCTTCCTTCATCCGGTCCCAATCGGTCGCGAGGGTCGCCGCGTCGAAGAGAACCACATTTTTGCGGAGACGGTATGGCCTGTGCACCTTGCCTTCGCTCACCCATTGGCGAAGCTGGCTTTCGCTCACGCCAAGCCTCGCCGCTGCCTGGCTGGCTCGAAGCGCCAGTGGTGATGCAACATCGCCGATCCGAGACATGGGTGCCCCCGAGTGATACGTCGTTAATAGCTAGCATAGTATTGCTATCAACTGCATTATAGCGTTCACTCATGGCGCGCCAAGCACTTTCTTGTCTAGCACCTACTTTTTCGGGTGACGACCTCGGCCGAGGGCAAGAACCTCGGCAACCCCGATTGCAATTCGAGCTTTAACGTTAAGCCCCGCCGTTGAACAAGCCCGGCGCTGGTCAAGAGGCATCAAATCTGCTAGCAGATGCAAGAGTGCGATCTGCGGTGCGGCGATCCGGAAAGACCCATGACGACGATCACGATTACATCGACAAAGGGAGGGGTCGGAAAAAGCTCGCTAGCGGCGGGGCTATCGGTGCTTGCCGCCCAGGAAACGCGCCAGGTCGGGATCGTCGATCTCGACGAAAGCCTCGGATCCCTGAGCCAGTGGTGGGCGCTTCGCGGCGAGCCGGCGGCCCCCTATCTCATTCGCCGTGAAGGCGCGCTCGCGGACGACGTCAGGCGCTATGCGGCGATCTTTGACTGGATCTTCATCGATACCTCGCCCTACGACCTCGGCGTCATCGAAGAGGCGATCAAAATCGCCGATGCCGTCGTGATCCCGACGCGGACGAGTTTCTTCGACGCGATGGCGGCAAAGCAGGTGTCCGATCTGTGCCGCGAGCATAAAAAGCCGTTCGGCTTCGTCTTCGTCGGCTACCACAAGAGCCTCGACGACCTCGCGCGGCAAACCGAAGACGCGCTATCTGCGTTCGGGACGGCTTTCAGGACGAAAATCACGTTCGACCGCTGCTTCATGGAAGCGCCGATCCACGGCAAGGCCGGGCATGAAATGAATGCGAAGGCGCAAGCCGAAATGACCGCGCTCTGGCGCGAGGTCAAGGAACTTGCGGCTTCGGCCGAGGGAGGCGGGGAATGAGCGAGGGTGAAAGCGGCCGCACGATGAGCGACGCGATGCAGATCACGCTGGCCAAGGGCTTCGGGACACCGAGAAGGCCTGCGCAAACGCCGCTGAGAGCAACCGGCCGTCTCATCCGGCGCGCGGGCGACGCCAAGCCGAAGGGGCCGCTGTCGCAGTTCAATGTGCGGATTGAGCTCGACCTCAAGGAAGCCGTGATGAAGGCCGCCGAACGAGAGGGCGTGTCCCTCGTCGAATGGGTCGAACGGAGCTTCCGGGCCTCGCTCGATGCCGGTGAAGAAGCGTCCGGCTGACGCGGCGGAGCCCACCTTATTTCCCTCGACCGTTTCTTCCTGCAGCCGCGCTGCCTGGCGGGCCACTTAACGACGCCGCGTCATCCATCGCTCCAGGGTTGAGCAATTGAACGCCCATCGGCTCGAAGTGGTGGACATTGCGCGTGACCACGATCAACCGATGCACCAGTGCGGTCGCCGCAATCAGGCTGTCGCGCTGTGAGCGCGGATCTGGCACATGCAGCGCGGCGCAGCGCTGTGCGACGGCCCCATCGACCGGCATGAGGCGATCGCGAAAGCCCGGCACCACCTGCGCGTCGACCCACGCCCGCAAGACCGCTCCAAAGCTTTATCCGGAGACGCCTTACCGTGGCGGCAGGCTTTGCTTCGCCTCTTCTCTTGCTTGTTCGGTGAGGCCGACCGCGCAATCCACCTGCAACCAGTAGCTGAATCCGCAAGTTTGCTTGCCCGAACCAATCCCCCTTTTAGAGAAATCCCGGCCCGCAGGTCGACCTCATTCCAGCATCATTTGCGATCCGCAAACGGCCGCGTCCTTCTATCACCTCACACCGTGTTCGTTCTAGCACCTTGGATACCATTCCTTCTAGCATGTTGCTAGAAGGAAGTTAGACCAAGTGATAGATCCGTTCTAGCGATTTTCTAGCATGTTGCTAGAACGAAATGCCTGTATGTTCTAGCAACATGCTAGACGCGTTCTAGCACCTTTCTCCGCCCGAAACGGGTGGCCGCGATAAGGCTCATCCCCCCTCCAAAAGTGATGGCAAGATGTGTGAAAGCGGGCCCACTAGGAGGGGCCGCTTTCAGCCGCGCTTACTCTCCTTCGGATCGACGCGGACGCCGCAAACGACGCAGAATTGACGCGCAAGCCATGCGTCTGCATGTCGGCGACTGAGCATCCGCAGATGAAAATATGACGTCCGGCAATTCGCGACGTTCGGGCAGGTATCTGGCGCGATAAACCGGCTCACAGAGTGGGTAAATGGGCACGTATGGGCTCGAACGAAGGCGCCCTCAAGCTTGGCAAAGCCTCGTGCTCGACGCGCGCTTTGCCTCCCGCGACTGGCGCAGCCCTCACCCCCTCAGCCGCAACCCCTCGTTGTCGATGAACTCGATCCCGGCCTGTTCGAAAGCCTGCCTGATGGAGCTGCGCACGATGGCGAGCGGCGTCCGTCGGCTATTCTCGAAATCCTGAACGGTGCGCAGCGCGACGCCGACCCGTCGCGCAAGTTCGCCTTGCGTCCAGTCAAGAAGGCCGCGCGCGGCGCGACATTGTGCAGGCGAAATCTCCATTCGCCCTTCATCGGGAAATCCACGCGGAAAGACAACGTCATCACCACCATGTTGCTTATAATGTGCAATATATGCTATTAGTGGATTATCTTGGAGGGGCCGCCATGCAGACGTCAATCGCAGCCGCGCTGCGCCATCTCAAACAGGCGCTCGTGCATCTCGACGAGGCAAGGCTTGCGATACGGCGGGCGGACCCGTCAGGGGCTGAGGCGGTCGCCAGCCTGATGGAACGGCTGCGGACCCAGATCAGATGCCTCGACGGCGGGGCGGACTTGTGAAGGCAAAAGTAACGGCTCGCTTGAGCGCCACCGGCCGCTCCCCGGAACCGGTTCTGAAAAAGCCGTTTACATGTAAGTAATTATATTGACGCTTCGGAGGAACATGTTATGAACATTCCGGGGCGATAAAGAACGTAGGCAGAAGATATGGGCACTGAGAAAGGGAACCAACATGAGCGAGCCCGACTGCTCGGATGGGGATTATAGCAGGGAGGACATATTGGAGATGGAAGTAGCTTTGACCGTCATGGCTTCATTCCTGGGCAACACATCCCGTGAGCTTATCGAGGCGCGGCGCGCCGGCGATCAGGACCGGATCGCCCTTCTTATAGCAAAACGACACAAGGCAAGAGCGCTGCAGACAAGCCTCTATGCCGGTAACCGAAAAGCGCGCGAGCGCTGCATCGCCGAATACGCGCCTCTCGTCAGGCTGCCGGGGAGGGATGCATGAACAGCCGTTCTTACAAGTTTGCTCCTGAAAACCAGGGCGAGATCTTCGAGACCATGAGGGAGGACATGCTCGCGGGCGCCGAGGCCGCGGAAGTGCCCGTGCTTTCCATCATCGGCGGCCAGCCGGGTTCCTTGCGGGCGAAGCTTCGCGCCGCAGCCGTCGAAGGCGTAGCTCCAGCCCCTGTCATCGTCAGTGCGGCGGAGGCGCGACACTTTCATCCTCACGCGGTCGACCTACTCGCCAGGGACGAAAAATCTTTCTTGCAAGCAACGGAGGCCGACGCGGAAAAATGGGCTGAAGGGCTTGTTCTCGCGGCCATCGAGGGCCGCCGCAACATCGTGCTCGACGGGCTTTTCAAGCGGCAGGAAGCGACGCTCAACGTCGTTCGTCAGGCGCGCGAGGGCGGCTACGGGACCGAGGTTCAGGCCGTCGCCGTCCCGGAGCGGATCTCACGGGCGCGGATCGTCGACATCTATGAAGCCGGAAAGGAAGTGCTCGGCTGGGGTACTTGGGTTTCCGCCCAGTCCCACGACGAAGATGTGCAGACCTTGGCCAAGACGCTCACGGCCATCGAGAATCGGGGCCTTGCGCATATCCGTCTTTTCGACCGGAAAGGTGTGCTCCTGCATGCGACAGGAGAAATCGAAGGACGGGATGCAGGCGCGGCCTTTCGGCGCGAAATCGCCATGCCCCTCGATGCGTCGGACAAGGATCGGCTGAAAATGATCGAACGGCGCATCGAAGCAAAGATGGAAGCGCGGCAGGCCGGTGTCCTCGAAAGGCGCGAGGCCCAGTCGGTCATCCACAGCGGCCGCAGCATGGGGTTGGAGCGGTAGCCAGGAGGGAAGCGGCGAAAAAAAGGACAAGGGAGCGCCTCAGTATCCGGAGGCTCCCTTGTCGGTGCGTGCTTCCTTGGTTTCGTTCTGGCTAAACGTCCAGCGCCGCAGCGATCTGAAGGAGGCGATGAATAGCCGGACGAACGCGCGCATGAACCGCGAGGCTTTCACTATGGCGGCATGAGGCCGCTTTTTGTTCCGGGCAGGGGGATACAGCGTCGCGATTCCTCCACCTCTGACTACGCGCCGCTCGGCGAAGCTCTTGACTATAATTGCCAATAAGCTTTCAGGTTGGGCGATAAACTTTGATTACTATCTCGTTTCCCGATGGCGATTGTCTACTTAACGCGTTGTAAAGGGAGGCTTCATGTGGAAGGAAGTGTGCGGGAAGTACGAGGACGCTCAGGCGCTCCTCTCGCCTCCTCGCCAGCCATAGTAACGACCTTGCCATCCTGGATCTGCAGAGCGATGCTCGAAATGCCCCGCTGCCGGGCTTCAATGAGCACGTCTGCAACAGACTCCTCTATGGCCCGCACGAGGTCACGCGCAGAAGCACCGAGGCCCATTTTCTTCTGGCGCCCCATCAAATCGATGAGGATGTGCGGGTCGATCCCGCCCTGCCTGATTGAGAGTCCGTAGCTCAAAATCATCTGCTCGATCTCGAGGGCTGCAACGCGCGCGATGTCGAGGTCGGCAAGTGGCTCGAACACAAAGATGCGGTCGATCCGGTTGAGCACTTCGGGCGCGAAGCCCGCAGCGCGAAGGGCGGAGACGGCGGCGCGCCGCAATTCATCGGGTTCGCGTGCGTATTGTCGGCTCAGATCGGCAAGCGCCTCTACAGCGGCGTTCGTCGTCAACACGAAAATCGCCGAAGTGGTCGAGATCTGGCGCCCATCGGACGCCTCGGTGATGAAGCCGTCATTCCAGGCGGTAAGAAAGTTCTTGTGGATGTCGCCGTGCGCTTTTTCAATTTCGTCCAGAAGCACAACCGCGTCGGGGGTTTCGCGCAGCGAACCCGTCAATTTCCCGTAGGAACTCGATCCGACATAGCCCTTCGAAGCGCCGAAAAGTGACGTCGCTGCAAACCCCGCGCCTCCATATTGCGTCATGTCGAAATGCAGCAGCTTGCGGCCCAGCGCGTTAGCGAGGGTCTTTCCAAGATATGTTTTTCCGGAGCCGGGAGGACCGGCAAAGAGAAAGACGCCGACTGGCTTGCCGCGCTGCTGGAGAGCAAGACGCCTGCGTATCTGCGCCGCCAGATCTTCACAGATCGCATTTTGTCCGACAACTTTGGACCGAAGAGCCTCCGTCAACGCTTGGACGTCGACAAAAACAGGCTCCGTTCTCGATTGCAGGCTCCGCTCAAGTTCTTCGCGGTTCGTAAGACGATCCAGAATGTCCATAAGCCAGCTCCACCGGTTGAACGCGCGCGGCAACTTTTCGCGGAATCGGAGATAGGAAAGCAAGGCGAGAAGCCAGCATACTCCGGCGGCTACCCCGAGAACGCCAGCGATCGGCCCCGCATGAACTTCGACCCAGTCGAGCGGCGCCGTTCCCCGAAACGACACGCCAAGGAAATTCAGGACCTGGACGACCGCGGCGAGAGCCATGATGCCCATGAATAAGGGCATCCAACGGTTCATTCTTTCGAGAACGCCATTCATCGGTCTGATCCGTCAGAAATGGCCGCTGCCTTTATGCTCATCGGATACCCCGCAACAGCCCCTGTCCAATTAAAACCCGGATGCTCGCAAAAGTCATTCACCCGGTGAAGCCGCCTATTCGCCGGTGCCGCGGCGGGGTAAAACTCCGGTCGCGAGATTGGGAATGTAGTGACATGGCAAATTAGGGGCACGATATCCTTGGACATAGGTGATGTAATCTCCCGCCTTCACTGTCATATCGGGCGGTAACACCACATAGCTGTGTTTTGAAACGCGCACGCGCGTGCGATCGATATAGTCCGGATGCAGGGTGCCTTGTGCAAACGCCTGGCTCTTCTGGATCACCACGAGCGACTCTTGGGGCGTCAGGACTTGATTGACATAGTCGCTTTTGACTTCGCCCGCTCCGACGCGTTGCAAGTTGCACGCCACCTGCTCGGATTCCTGCGGCAAGCCGCTGGCATAGATTAAAGCGATCAGGAGAAAGCCGGCAAATCCGCCGACACCGATCAGGAAGCTTCCCAGCGCCCCGCCCGCCCCTTCGGGCGACGGTTGATATTCTGTAACATGCTCCGGGATTTGATTATGGCTGCGGATCATGTCTGGCGCTTTCCGACAAGAGCGAAGCTGCTATTGACCGTCTAACTGAACTCAATGCGCCCCGGGAGACCTGACCGACCGTTCAAGACGCGTTATCAACGGCGGCGTGTAATGACATGGCAGCTTAAGATCGGTGAATGCGCCCTGATATTGCACGATATCTCCGACCACTGGCGCTGTCATCCCGTTCGGCACAGCGACAACCGCCGATTCTTTTCTCTCCTGCCCGACGACAACTCTCGTCAAGGCGATATAGTCGGCGCTTATGTCTTCCTTGAGGCAGTTAGCTGTGGAACTCAAGTACCGTGCGGTCTCCTCCGCTTGCATTGTTCTGAGAACACGACCGGAGCCGTCAAGGCTGAGCCTGCCAAGCGGGAGGCTGCACCACGCAGCCTCGTCAGGCCGACATTTCGTGCCGATGTCGGAAGGAGAGTGACGGGCTACGCTCGGAAGCGCGATCGCGAGAAGCGTGAGGATGCTCGCCGCCATCAGCGTTTTTCGCCACGCTGGCGACCTGGACCAGAGGCCGCGACGAACGTCATTGACCTCGTCCGCAGGCAACCGGGGAATTCGTTGGCCCTTGCTCATAAACCTACGCTCACGCCGCCTTCTGCGTCGGGAATGTCCTTCGTTTCGGCTCTTTTTGCAACTAGAGAAATCGAAAGTCGGGCGCGGGGGACTTGCGTTTCCCGACACGTAGAATGGTTGCGCCCACCTGCTGCGTAGGGATAATTTATGACTAATAGATCGCGCCGGCCTTTGCGCCTCTTCATGGCAGCGCTTTTTCTTTTTGCCGCGACCGCCACTGCTTCTGGGGAAGTCGCCGGCGTAGCCAGGAACGGTACCCGAGCCGTGGACCTCCGGCCGCTCGAACTTTTTGGCATTGCCCTTCAGCGGATCAGAACGGCCTACGTCGATAAGGTCGACGACAGCTTGCTCCTGAAGAACGCAGTATTGGGCGTGACCGCCGCATCCCCTGTAATGCAAGAGCATCCTGCAACAAAGAAAGCCTTACGCCGCCTCGACGACGGCACGCAGGATACTAAATCCAAGCTCCAGGTATTCGGCGATTTTCTCGTTGCGGCGAGAGGGGCGACCAGTGAGACCTTGGATAAACTCTCAGCCGCCGCCATCGAAGGAATGCTGAAAGGCCTCGATTCCCGTTCGAAGTACGTAACGCCGAAAGAAATGCAGGATATGCAGGTTCGGGCCGGTGGGAGCACTGGCGGTTTGGGGATTGAGCTTAAGATAGAAGACGGTATTCCAAAAGTGATTACCCCTGTCGAAAACGCTCCCGCGGACAGGGCCGGTGTTCTGGCGGGCGACACTATCACCCATATCGATGGCGCATCGCTTCGAGGGTTGACGCTTGTCGAGGCGGTTGAAAAGATGCGTGGACCTGTCGGCAGTACTGTGCTGCTGACAATCGCGCGAAACGGTTCTCTCGACCCCATTCAATTAAGCATCTCCCGGGACATTGTCCGCATACATCCAGTTCGGTACAGGATCGAGGGGGATGTCGCTTACATCAATATAAACACATTTCAGAGTGCGAACATCTATGAATACCTGAAGCAAGCAATAGACGATCTTAAGAGAACAGCCGGTCCGAAACTAAAAGGCTATGTCATAGACCTCCGTAATAATTCCGGCGGTCTTCTGGATCAGGCGGTGAAAGTCGCGGGCGCCTTTATCGAAAGTGGCACCGTCGTACTGGAGCAGGGACGCTCTTCAACCGAAAGGAAGGAAGCATCTGGTGGCGACCTTGCGGAAGGCAGACCAATTGTTGTTCTGATCAATAAGAACACCGCTTCTGGAGCGGAAATCGTTGCGAGCAACCTTCAGGACGAGCACCGGGCCACGCTTGTGGGCAGGCGCACTTTTGGTGCCGGCACAGTACAAACTTTGTTCCGGCTCGACGACGAGAGAGCGATCAGGCTCACCACCCATCGGCTGTTGAGAGCGAACGGTCAATCCTTGGACGGCAAGGGCGTGGAGCCGGACGTCGTCGTGGACGCGGCCTCCGAATTGCCGGCCAAAGGGCAGTACGATCCGGATTTGGCCGCTGCTTTGGACATTCTTCGCAAGCAATAAGTCGCCTCGCGGCAATTGCCGCCCTAAATTCGCAGGATTGCCGAGTGCTTTGATCGCTGGACGCTGAACTTGAGGCTATCCGCCCGGTGAAGGCGCGTTGCGGGGGAGTTAGGAGACGGCTCTTGTTGGTGACGCTTGTCACGACAGGAGCTAAGCCCGTGCCTATCTCTCGCGCCGAGCGCCGGATGGAGGTGGTATTTCGCTGCGACGATCTAGGTCCCGATTCTCGAACAGGATTGAGATGCCGAAGATTGAAAGCCCGAGTTTTAATCCGAGCCTGTCGGGTTTCGGCGGTGCTGGCATGCCCGAAATGATGTCGTCGCCACCGCTTCGGGGTTCTCCCTTACTCGCTTTAAAAAGCAATCGCTCTGGTTCATCGCTGTCTATCGTGCGCCCGCTCGCGGCGCAAGGCTGGGCTTTTGTTCTCGCTCTGGTTTAGGTTGTCGTCGTGTGTTGCCGGAACCAAGCGGCCAGTTCGCGTTTTCCCATGCTGCCGTTGGCAACGGCTTCCATTACCCGGATGGCGTCAAGCGGGTTGAAGTGTAGCTTGGCGCCGCTTTCAGCCAGAAAGACGCGCGCAACCACCCACGCGGTGCGTTTATTGCCATTGACAAAGCCGTGATTACGCGCCAGCTCATAAGCATAGGCACCGGCTGGGTCCGCTACATCTGGCGAGCCGTAGGACACCAGATGTAACGCTTCGCGAGCGCCAATTCGATCGCGCTATTATTCGTCACGCCGCGAGCGCCGCCGTGTTCTGCGATCTGTCGGTCATGTATGGCGTGAGCAACAGCTCCTCCTATCCAGCGCAATTCCGTCATTTCGACAGCGCCCGCAAGATCTCCCGATCATCGTGCATAACCGCCTCGGCGATCTTCATCTGGCGCTCAAAATCCGGATCGTAGGGTGTCAGGCGATAGCCGTCCGGCGCTTCGGTCAGATAGACGGAATCGCCTTTCTTGAGTTTCATGCGCGCTATCGCTTCCTTCGGCAGGATGAACCCGGATGACGCGCCGACTGTCGTTATCTTGAGTGTGACCATAACCTCACCTCTCTTATACATAATCGATATTATATAGGAGGAGGTGAGTTGCAAGTGTGATTGTCTAACCAATACGACGCGCTTCTGACAAATTCGAGCTGACGCCTGCGGTCGCTTGAGTAGGCGTCGCCCGCCTGTTCGGTGTTTTCATGCAAGAACGTGTCCCGGCCGGCTGGTCGCCGTTGCCTTGTCGGCTTCTCATGGCGCCGACTGGTGGCTAGGCAGACCGTGACATCCTTGCAGCAGAAAAAGTTTCCGGCCCCTCACTCAGATTCTTTGTATTCTCCCTAATTTTGTTTCAGCTATTTTAGCTCTGGTATGAGCGACTTGTCGGCCTTCGTGAGTAAGGGAATTGGTTTTCGCTGAACCGACGCGTAGCTCCAACTCGTCACGCGCTTTGTGCATCTCTGTAAGCCAGTGACGCGGTTTTACGCCTAACTGCGGTCGCTCCATCGAGCGCTCCCACTCTTTCTGGGTCCAGTTTTCGAGTTTTGCGATATCTGTCTCCGCATGTCGGCGACTGAGCATGCTGAGATGCTAAAAGCGCCGTCCGTAATGCGCGACATTCCGGCAAGGTATCCGGTGCTAAAAAACGTCCGGCAATCGTCTCCACAGATCGCTGCGGCGGCTTCACGTTTAGCCAGAGAGCCAGGCATTGCCGAACACCCGCGCCAGACTAAGCGCCGTCGCCGCTGAAACACCCATCGCCACGCAACAGCCTACGTCAGGCCGAGAGGCGCTGCATGAATTCTTCGGTTAGGATTTCGCCGACTGTTGCCGACTTGCGCTTGCCGTCACCATTTGATCGCCTCAATAGCTATCGTCGTCGAGAACATTGTACCGACTTTTCATGCCCCAGCTTCATCCCGAATTTTGGTGGCTGAGACCGCTTCTATAACATCATCGAGATATATTCTTTCCACGGCATAACCGACGTCGCGACCGTAAAAAACGTGGGAAATATTAGGAAGAGGCACAATAACGTAGCGTCCCGCGAAAGCGCTGAGCCCGGCTTCGATGCGCTGCTTGACATCGAAGAAGGAAAAAGGGTTTTTTTCGTTGGTACCCTGTGTATCGCGAACCGCAACGCAGGCCTGACCAACACGGCGGATACCTTCTTCGATAAGGCGGCGGTGACCGTCGTGAAAAGGCTGGTAGCGCCCGAGAAACAAGGCTGTGGGCTTTTTCGGGTCGAACACGGGGCGGAGCTCTTGAAGGATACGCTCAGCCCAATGGCGTGGTGAGCCTTCCGCAGTAACGCGCATATCGTATTTCTCAGGCGCGGCGAAAAGCTTGTTTGTATCCTGAAACCGGCCTTCCCGGATGCGATCGAGCCAAATCGTAAGGGCCGGTCCGAAAGCATCCCTCGTTTCGGCTGTCGGACAAATAAAGTCCGCGATGGCCGTCCCGCCGGCCTTGACCACTTGATCGCATAGCCAACCCATCCTTCGAGCTTGTTCGATGCGATCCTTAACCGAGAAGCCGAGATCGCGATTGACGTTCGCTCTCACCTCGTCGGCGTTGAAAAGCACGGCGTTCAAGAGCGGAGCCAATTCGCGGGCCAAAGTCGTTTTTCCGGCCCCAGGCAAGCCCATGATGAGGATTTTCCGCTGCATGCTCCCTCCAAAATGCACATTACCGAATATAACCGGAAACGTTGCTGTGGCGCCCCTAGCCTCTCCAGCCACAATCTTCGGTAAGATAGCCGAAGCGCATCATCATGGGAGCGTGCGCGCGAACGACCGCTTCAATCTCGCTCTGGGATAGCACCTCGCGCCACTGACCCGCCTTTCCTGAACGGAAGAACCTGCCTGCCGTCGGTGGCCGCTCTGTGAAGCCGCTTCTTTCTTCCTGGCTCGCCGCTTCGGCGAAGGAGGATTTTTCGATCGCGCGGCTGAGCTGCTTCGCGTTGGGCTTCAGCCGCAGAAAAGACGCGAGCCGCCCGAAAGTACGCTCCGGCGATGCCAACATATCTTCGTAGCGCACGAGCAGAACGGGGCGGTGCGGAACCGACATCCAGCTTGCCGCGTGGAAACTCCAAGACCCCAGAAACTCATAAACGCGCCTCGGATCGACATCGATATTCGCGTCGGCGTTCGCCATGAAGGCGATCACCTTGGCTGCTGGCAGGCTCGAATAGTGCGCATACGACACCGCCACATCGAGCGGATTGCGCACGATGTAAACCGCCGCCAGCGTGATATCGAAATTGATGGTCGGGAAGCCCTCGATCGTGGCGACGGCGTTATGGGTCTTGACGTAAACGGGGCCTTTCCGGCCGTGCGCGAGATCGGCTTGAACCTCTGTTCGAGCTTGCGCAATCTCGCGCAGCGTTGCTTCAGCCACTGGCTTCCCGAGCCTGCGCGCGAAGCCAGCCGCCAGCGCATCGCGCGCCGTCAGCTCATGAAGCGCGTTGATGCTCTGAGCGCCCTCTCCTTGCTCCCGCAACTCCCGCATCAGATTATGAAGGAAGATCCGGACCCACGTGTTTCCGGACTTTGGATAGGAAGCGAGCCATATCGCGGTTTGGACATGGCTTCGATTTTCGGAGCTTGATGTCGACATCTTTCCCGTCCCGCGAGCGCGATCACCCTCTATTGTGTACACGTTAGCGCTGAATTTATGCGTCAACGATGACAAACCATTTCATATTTGTATCAAGATGTATCTCTCTTGTGGCAAGAAGGTGTTTCCATGTTGGCATAAACGGCACCTGAAAACGAGATAAGGCCGATATCTATATGAAATAGATAGCATACCTCCTTAGGTAGCGCTTATCCAATTCCACCCCAACGATATCGCGCTTGCCCGCGAAGCTCTTGACTATAATCGCCAATGAGCTTTTCAATGTAGGTGAAAAAAACTTCGAGTGTTGTCTTGCCATGAGTTGAAAGAAGGCGAGGCACGTATGCTCTGTGGAGAAGATGTCAAAATACTCAAATGCGCATCTTCTAAAGCAAAAAGATAGACTTACATTGAAAAAAGAGAATAATATAAGAAATCTATTCGATATTCTTGTCGAAAAATCCATTGGAACGGAGTTTTAAGAATTAATAAAGAAAATAAACGAGGCTGGAATAATTAATTCTTATATAGAAAATGAATTTATTGACGACTCTATTGACCGCGATGATGGAGTAGAAGAGATGTTAGCTTTTATAAACTTAAGTTTCGTAATTTTGTAGAGAAGCATTGGGTTTCCGTAGATTGGGTTACCGGAATGTGGGGAACAACCTACAAACAAGACGGCTTTCGATAGGAATTCAGAGCATTTCGAATCCAGTCGACGATAAGCCAGTGGGACACTACAAATCAATATATATATGTCGGATAGTCCTAATTCCGAATCAAGGCAGAGTCGCACGAGAGCAAGTAAATGCAGAATTTAAAGATAACATTATGATAAAGAAAACAATATTGTATACGCTTTGCTGCGTAGTCGTTGCTATATCGCTCATCTCCACGTCGAAGCGATTCGGATACAACTCATTTATTGTACCCGTTAAGGCACAAAATAGTAACAATATATTATTACATTACAATCTAGGGGCGGCCTATGATTTGAGTGTCTCTTTAAGAATATTGGCAAGTAAGATTGTATTAAATGATACCGCGCGCCAGCAACGCACGACCACCGTATTCAGTGACGATAAATCATACATTAAAAGCAAGCTGTATGAATCGGGCGACATCAAAGTCGAATCAAACGACGATTTTGATCCGTCCACAATATCTAAGATTGACCTCCCATCTAAAGCGCTTCCCAAAGAAATGGTAAACAAAAATTTCTTTTTGATAACTCTAAAAATAGAAAATTATGTATCTTACTCGAACGAAATAACTATTAAGGTAGACTACGATACGATAACAATACGTTGTATAGGTGACCACGTCGATCGTATTAGTCTTGCGAATGATCTCTAAAGCGGGGGAGCAGATATGCCTTATAGCCACGATGTACTTGGTAATATGCCTTATAATCCAGGTTCTCAGTTTGAGGTGACAGGCATTTTCGGTGAGGATAGACCTGGGCATACCCATTACGGCATAGATTGGTCTGCGCCATTGGGAACACCAGTTCCGACAGCGTCGAGTGGTATAGTGTGGTATTCTGGATTCAATGCAACCTTTGGTAATACAGTAATAATTAAATCTGTTGGAGTGGATGGTTCTAATTATTACACATTATATGCCCACTTGGATGGTAAGGGTATGCCCAATGTGAGCACTGGCGGTCACGAAATTGCGGTTAATAAAGGTGACACAATCGGCTTTATAGGGAAAACAGGAAGCGAGTCAGGCGTCCGAGAAGGTAACGGTGTTCTTCACTTCGAGGTAATAGACGCCAATATAATCAATAATAGCTCAGGTAAAAACGTATTTTCGATACCGGAGGGATATCATCCGCACGAGGTTGATCCGACTAAGTTCAACAATTGGGCTCAGCAGCCAAGTGTTGGCCCGGGATCAAGTCAGACCCAACCCAATTCTCCCTCTTCTCAAGATCAGAATGCTGTTTCGCCGCCTGTTCAATTTCCAGATTGGCCAGCGCAGGTAATTGGCCCTCAAGGTTATAATTTTGACAACAATCGATTTGACAGCGGCGACTACGGCCCCTTGGGTGAAAGCCCGGTCAGGCTCGCATCATACGAAAGCTCATTCGATTTCGATAATTTTGTCCAGCAGCAGAGCGAAGGGTTAGGGAATTATTCGGATCCGTATTCAAACATCGGCAATGACTCTGATTACTCGGGTTCGCAATCTGGTCAAAATGATCGTATGTCAATTGTCGTTTCTCACCCTGATCAGGGGGAAGAGGCAGGTGGTGAGACCTCCGGTAATGGCTTCGATGCCTGGTCCAATGGACAGATGGACAAGGCACTTGGGGGGTCATTCGAAGACCCCTTGGCCGGTACCTGGTTGGAAAATAGATCAAGCAGCAGCGGAGATCAAAATCAGGCAGCTCCCGGATCTTCAAGCAGTCTAGATGGCTACACCCAATATGCATCTTTGGGCCGATACGACGTTCAACCGATCGATGCGGGTCCGCTTAATGAAACCGTCTCCGCTTCGAACGAAAACCCGAGCGGCGCGTCCTATGCGGATCTCGGCTCATACGGCGAGAACGCCGGCATCCTTCAGATGTACGGCGCCGGATATCAGTCGAACGGCAGCGATCCGTTCGCGGGCTCGTCGAGCCCATCGGCGTCCGGCGGTCAGCTTGGCGATTACGGCAATGCGTCGTCGGTCGGCGACACCTATGTGAGCGCGGAAGCGCGAACCGGCGCGACCGATCCCACGAGTTTCATGCTCACGCAGGGCGAGAGCCCGGACATCTACGCCTCGTCGGGGGCTACCAACGCCTTCACCAACACCGACATCCAGAACCCGGAGACCATTATCGGCACCGTGGATCCCGGCCTGAATGCGGTAACCGTGAACGGATTGAACGGCTTCGGCGATCTTCCGAGCTCACAGGGCGTGGACGCTGCGCTTGTCGCCGGCCTCGACGACCGAAGCGTCATCGCCACGGAAACGGGCGGCTACGTCACCTACATCAACTATAGCGACCAGCCAGGCGAAACGAGCAACCAGCTCGCCGCCGACGATTACGGCGATGGTTACGGCGATTACGGTGATTACTACGGCAGCGATGGCGGTTATGGCTCCGGTGGCTACGGCTCCGGTGGTTATGGTTCCGGTGGCTACGGATCTGGTGGCTACGGCTCGGGCGGCTACGGTTCCGGCGGCTGGGGCTCAGGCGGCTGGGGCTCAGGCGGCTGGGGCTCGGGAGGGTGGTCCCCCGTCGTTCTCGATCTTTCCGGCAAAGGCATTAACATAACGCCTCTGTCCTCGTCGAATACCTTCTTCGACATGACGGGGGACGGGCGCGAGCACCGCACGGCCTGGGCGGGGGCAGGCAACGGCGTGCTCGTGTACGATCCGAACAATTCCGGCCAGATCACCCAGCAGAATCAGGTCGAGTTCACGCTGTGGGACCCGACGGCGTCGAGCGACATGCAGGCGCTGAAGGACGTGTTCGACACGAACCATGATGGCCTGCTCGACGCAGGCGACGCGCAGTTCGCGAACTTCAAAATCATGGTCACGAATGCCGATGGCACGACGACTCTTGAAACGCTTGCGCAGGCCGGCGTCGCGTCCATCAATCTGACGCCGGACGCTAGGAAGATCGTGCTCCCGGATGGCTCCAGCATCGACGGCCAGACGACATTCACGCGCACCGACGGGACCACGGGGACGGCGGCGACGGCGACTTTCGTGAGCGAAACTGCGGGCTATGGCCTCAAGACGGTCACCACGCATAACGGGGACGGCTCCACCACCATCGACAACAAGCTTCTCGCGGCAGACGGCAGCGTCGCGAGCGAAACGATCCAGTTGACGAGCGCTGACGGGAAGAGCCGCACGCTGTCCTTCGACGACGACGGCGATGGCGTCATCGACCGCACCCAGTCGGATGCCACGATCTCGAACGCAAACGGCTCGACCACCGAGACGCTATCCGACAAGACGGCGGCTGGCGTCCTGGTAGACCAGACGGTCACGAACACCAGCGCGGACGGAAAGACGATCGCCATCACGCGCGATGTCAACGGCGACGGGCTGACAGAGCAGTCCGAAACCCGCGTCAAGAATGCCGATGGCAGTTCCTCGGTAACGGTCTCGAACCTTAATCCAGATGGATCGGTCAAAAACAAGACAACGAGTTCCCTCAGCGCCGATGGGCTGACGCGGACCGTCACGTCCGATCTCGAGGGCAATGGTACGACGGACCTGACCGAGACCGATGCCACGACGGTCAACGGCGACGGAAGCCGGACCGAGACCGTCACCGATACAAGTAATAACGGCACGGTCGAGGCCAAAACCGTTACGGCGACGAGCGCCGACGGCACGACCAAGACAACTCGGACTGACTATAATGGCGACGGCGTTTTCGACCTCACGACGGCGCTGGTCATCGCCATCGCCGCAGACCACAGCTCGACCTCGACGAGGACCGACACGAATCCCGACGGGTCGCTGCGCGACAAGTCGGTCGTCTCGCTCAGCGCCGATGGGTTGACGCGCATCACGCAAAGCGATCTTAACGGCGACGGCGTTTTCGATGTGACGGATTCGGATGCGACCGTCGTCAATGGCGACGGCAGCCTCACCGAGACCATAAGTGACACGAATGCCAACGGCTCTTTACGTGGCAAGACAGTCATCACAAAGGGTACCGACGGCGTCACGCGGACGACACAAATCGACGCCAATGGCGATGGCGTATGGGACAGGGTGGAGACAGTAGCGGTCAGCGGGTCGGGGACGACGGACACGCTTTCGCTCTATAATCCGGATGGGTCCATCAAGGCGAAATTGACGACCACAACGAGCGTGAACGGTCTCACCGTCACCACGCAAAGCGACCTGAACGGCGATGGAACCGTCGACCGAACGCAAACGACATCGACCGTAAAGAACACCGACGGAAGCTCGACGTTCACCGCGACGGATACCTCGTCGAACGGCACGCTCCTCGACAAGACGATCGTCACCACTTCGGCGAATGGCTTGTCGGTCACGACGCAGAAGGACGTGAACGGTGACGGCGTCGTCGATCGCACGTTCACGGATGTGACGGTCATCAATTCGGACAACAGTCGCACAGAGACAGTCGCCGCGAAGAGCAACAATGGCACGCTTCTTTCGCAGACGGTTGCGGCCGTCAGCGCCGACCGCAAGACGACGACGATCACTCAGGATTTGAATGGCGACGGCAAAACCGACCGCACGGAAAGTGTCGTCACCGGTGCCAACGGCAGCGTCGCCGATACGGTCTCTACTTTCGCGCCAAGCGGCGCGCTCATCACCAAGAGCGTCGTCACGACCAGCGCCAACGGGCTTTCCGTCACAAGTCAACTCGACCGGAACGGCGACGGCGCCTACGACCTGACGACGACAGACGTTACGGTCCTGAATACCGATGGAAGCCACACCGAGACGATAAAGGACGCGGTTGCGAACGGCACGCTGCGCGATCAAGCGGTCATCACGGTGAGTGCGACCGGGCTCTTAACCACGAAGCAGCTCGACATCAATGGCGATGGCGTCTTCGACCTTACGACGGCCAGCGTGACGGTGCTAAACGCCGATGGCAGTATCACAACCACGGTGAGGGATACGACCGCGAACGGAACGCTCCGCGATCAGACGGTGACGACGGTCAACGCCTCGGGGCTTTCGACGACCGTCCAGTCGGATCTCGACGGCGACGGGGTGAACGACCGGACCATCACCGACACCATCGCACTCAACGCGGATGGCAGCCGCACCGAAACGGCGACGAGCACGGCTTCCAACGGCGCCTTGCTCGCGAAATCAGTCACGACGACGAGCGCCGACGGCTGGACTGTGACAAGTGCTCGGGACCTCAACGGGGACGGGAAGACCGATCAGACGGAAACCGTCACGCGAGCCGCGAACGGAACGGTGACAGACAAGGTCGTCGACCTCAATCCGGACGGCTCGATTCAGGACAGCGTGACCTCGACGACGAGCGCCAGCGGAACACTTTCAACGGTTGCCCTGGATTTGGACGGCGATGGTACAACTGACCGGACGAAAACCTCGACGCTCGCCTATAACGCCGACGGCAGCACGACGCTGACACAGGCCGATACCTCGGCTAACGGAAAACTCATCGACAAGACGACAACGACGAAGAGCGCAAGCGGGCTTTCGACGACGGCTCTGGAGGATCTGAACGGCGACGGCGTCAATGATGTGACGGTTTCTGATGTCACAACGCTTAACACCGAGGGCAGCACAACAGAGACTATCTCACGGACGAGCAACACCGGTAAATTGCTCAGCAAGACGGTGGAGACGGTCACTGCCGATCAGAAGACCATCACATACACCCGGGATCTGAATGGCGACGGCGCCAACGATCAGACCGAGACGATCGCCCTCCAGACGGATGGCAGCACAGTCGACACCGTCGCCAACTACGCGCCGGGCGGAGCGCTCATCAACAAGACCATCTCCACGACGAGCGCCAATGGCCTGTCGGTCACCTCGCAAATCGACGTGAATGGCGATGGCACATACGATCTGACGCGAACGGATGTGACGGTTCTCAATGGGGACGGCAGCCGCACCGAAACCGTCATCGACAAGAATGCGAATGCGTCGGTACGCGATCAGGAAGTCGCGACGACGAGCGCCAACGGGCTCGCCTCGACCGTCAAGACCGACCTAAACGGCGACGGCGTTTTCGATCTGACGACGACCAGTACGACGGTGCTGAACGCCGATGGCAGCCAAACGACCACGGTCAAGGATACGAATGCGAACGCGTCGCTTCGCGATCAAAGCGTCACGACGGTGAGCGCGAGCGGTCTCTCGAAGACGACCCAGGTCGACCTCGACGGCAACGGCACTTTCGACCAGACCGTTACCGACGCGATAAGCCTCAACGCGGATGGCGGCACAAGGGAAACGGTCACAGCGCAGAACGCCAATGGCAGCCTCAGGTCGCAATCGATCACCACAACGAGCGCCGACGGCGCGACCGTCATAATCACCCGCGACCTGAATGGCGACGGCAAGCTCGACCAGACGGAAACCATAACCAAGGCGTCGAGTGGAGCCGTGACCGATCAGGTCACAAACCTAAATCCCGATGGCTCGGTAAAGAACGGCACCACGACCACCACAAGTGCGAATGGACTTGTTGCGACGCAGGCAAGGGACCTGAACGGCGATGGCGTCGCGGACAAGACGACGTCCACGTCGACGGTCCTGAATGCCGACGGCAGCGTGACGAAAACGGTCGCGGCCTATAGCGGCACGTCTCTCGTCAGCCAAACCGCGACGACCACGAGCGCCGATGGGCGATCGGTTACGACGGCCTACGACCTTGATGGGAACGGCACGGTGGATCTCACGACCACGGATGTGATCGTGCTCAACACCGACGGGTCGACGACCGAAACCTTGACCGACACAAGCGCCAATGGCACGCGGCGGGATCAAAGCACCACGACGACGAGCTCCGACAGGAAGACCATCAGCGTGGCTACGAGCGTCGCCGATAACGGCCCCATCCAGATGCAGAAGACCGTTGCCGTGCAAACCGATGGCAGCGTGAAGACGACAGTCACCTATCCCAACGAAGCAGATCACGACTGGGGATCGGAATCGGACACGAGGACCACGAGCGCAACGGGGCTGTCGAGCTCCATCGTCATCAAGGACCGGTATGGCGACTACCTCAATGTTACCGACGCTGTCACATTGAACAGCGACGGCAGCCGGACAGAGACGTTCACGGACAAGGATGGCTGGGGATACAACTCCGCCATCACGACGAGCGCCAACGGCCTCAGCACGACGGTCTCGATGACTTCAGGCGCTTATACAGGCGCCACGGCTCCCGATCCCAAGCTCACGCTCACCGGAAGCGATGTGACCGTGCTGAACGCGGATGGATCGCGGACGGAAACGATCACCGACACGATTACGCAGACGACCTCGAATTCGACTTCGGTGAAGGACAAGGCGGTCATCACGACGAGCGCGAACGGCCTTTCGAAAACGACCCAGCTCGACGTCAACAACGACGGGAAGTTCGACCGGACCGACACGATCTCGACCGCTGTCGACGGAAGCAAGACCGAGACGATTGTCATCAACAATCCCGGTTCGTCTGCTCTTCTGCAGAAGGATGTCATCACAACGAGCGCCGACGGGCTGACGCAGTCGCTTCAGCGCGACAGCAACGGCGACGGGGTGTTCGATCATTTCGAGAGCACCGCCACCAACAACGATGGCAGCGTCACCGGAACCGTTTGGGACACGAATGCCAGCGGTACGCTTCTCGACAAATTCGTGACGACGACTTCCGGAAACGGCCTATCTAAAACGACGACGTCGGACGTGAACGGCGATGGAGCCGCCGATTTCACGCAGAAAGCGGCGACGACGCTCAACGCCGACGGCAGCCGGACGGCGGTGGTGACCGACACTTACGCCAACGGCGCCGTGAAGGACCGCACCGTGGTCACGACGAGTGCGAACGGCCTTTCGAAGACGACCCGGATCGACATGAACGGAGACGGCGTCGTCGACGAAACACAGACTGATGTCACGGTTGTTGGCGCCGATGGGATGACCACCCGCACGATTACGAATTCCTATGCGAGCGGGACGCTGAAGGATCAGACCACGGTCTATAACGACACGGCTCGTTATAATTCGGGGATCGTCACCGATTTCGATACCAATGGGGACGGCATCATCGACAAGGAGGCAGGTGTCTGGGTCGATCAGGATGGGTACAAGACCGAATCCACGACCTACTATAATACCAACGGCAGCACGAAGGCTGGAAGCGGGACAACAACAAGTCCGGATGGCGCAATCGTCAATATCTGGTTGTCACAAAACTCCTACGACCCAGAGGATATGATCTACTACATGCCGAACGCCAACGGCAGCTATGAATGGTACAATTACACGAGTTCCGTCTCGCAGACGGCGACGCACACGATCGATCTCAACGGCATCGACAATTGGGTGTGGGTGGATTTGCCGGCATCGGCCACCACCCCCGTCTACCACACCACGGTCATCGACCTCGCCACGGAGCAGAAGGATATCGACATCGCCCAGAGGCTTTACGACACGGCGCTCGACCGGACGATGCAGACAGCCGAAGTCCAGCTTCTCGCAGAATACATCACCAACGGGGTGCTCGATACGACGACACTCGCCAACAAGATCACGGCGTCGTCGGAGTTCACCACGAAATACGGCACGCTGACGAACCTTGAATTCGTCGAGCGCATCTACGAAAATGCCCTCAATCGTGCGCCGACGCTTGCCGAACTCAACACTTGGGTCGGCCAGTTGAATGCGAACACCGCCACCCGAGCAGCCGTTTTGATTGCGGTGTCGCAAGGCGAAGAACATGTGCTCGTCGGGAATGTCCATCAGGTGACGAACAACACCGACATCGGTGCAACCGGTGCCTATGCGCTCGATCATACGGCCGACAGCCAGACGGCCAGCGACATGGTGCGGCGTCTCTACGATACGACGCTGGCTCGCTCGGCGGACGCCTCGGGGCTGTCGACATACTCCACCGCCATTCTTAACGGGTCGAAGACGGAAGTTCAGGTCGCGAATGCGCTCATTACATCGAGCGAATTCACATCGAAATACGGCTCTCTCTCGAACAGCGCCTTCGTCACCCAGATGTTTCAGAACGCCGTTGGGCGCGCGCCGACATCGGCCGAATCGACCTTCTGGACCAATGCTCTCAACGCCGGGTCGGTGTCTCGCGCCGATTTCGTTGTCGGCATCGCCGAAAGCAGCGATCATCTGGCGATCATGGGAACCGGTTATTCGACCGGCGGCGCTGGTAACGACATCATCTACGCGCCGGACCGTGTCGACACGATTGACGGCGGCGCGGGCATCAATACGCTCGACTTCAGTCTGCTTTCGCAGCCCGGCGTCAGCGTCGACCTCTCGACGGGTTTGGCGACGCTTGCGAACGGCAATGTCGATCACATCGCCAACATCCAGAACGCGGTTGGTGGCATCGGCAACGACAACATCGCCGGCAATTCCGCGAACAACGTGCTGACGGGAGGCGGCGGAACGAACAGCTTCATCTTCCACGGCGCGTTCGGCAACGATACCGTCACCGACTTCAAGGCAACGGGCGCGAACCACGACGTCCTTCAATTTGATGTCGGAGCGTTCGCGACGCCGTCCGCGGCGCTCGCAGCATCCCAGCAGGTGGGCGCGAATGTCGTCATTGCGAACGGCGCCAACAGCGTCACCCTGAACAATGTGGCCCTGTCGAGCTTGTCTGCGGCGGATTTCAGAGTGCAGTAGCCGGCCAAGAGGACAGCGCCCTTTGGCGCTGTCTTCCTTCCTTTTCGAAAAACGTCGTTTCAAAGCGCCTTGCATCGCCGGGGCACGTAAAGTTTTTGGAGTTCGCTCTTGGCGCACCCTTCCGCTCCCGTGATGGAAGAGAGGCAGCCCGCACGCGATGCCGACGGCATGTCGGCACTCGACGGCGGGCTTGTTTCGCTGGCTCTCGTCGCCGCTCATTACCGCATCGCTTGCGATCCCGCGCAAATTGCCCATGAATTGGGGCTCGGTCATCGAGCAGCTACGCCCGAGGATATCGTTCGCGGCGCCCGTCGGCTGGGCCTGAAGGCGCGAGAATTGAGCGATCAGCCTTTGCAAAGGCTGTTATCGGCCCCGCTCCCTGCCATTCTTCGCATGCGTGACGGGAGTTTTGTCATTCTGACCCACCGTCTCGAAGACGGGCGGCTCAGGATCGTTTCGCCGATGGAACGGTCGCAGTCACTCGAAAGGCCGGAGGCTCTTTCCGACGCATGGGCGGGAGAAATCGTGCTCGTCACACGCCGTCTTGGCGGTGCCGGTGTCGATCAGGTCCGGTTCGACTTCGCCTGGTTTCTCCCGTCCTTGTGGCGCTACAGAAAGCCCTTCGGCCACCTTCTGTTCGCGTCGCTCTTCATTCAGCTGTTCGCGCTCGTCACGCCGCTTTTTTTCCAGGTCGTCGTTGACAAGGTGCTCGTCCATAAGGGCGGCTCAACGCTTGTCGTCATCGTCGTCGGTCTTCTCCTGATCGGGCTGTTCGATGTGACGCTCCAGTATCTTCGCTCGTACACGCTCAACCACACGACAAGCCGCATCGACGTCGAACTCGGCAGCCGCCTGTTCGACCATCTCTTGCGGCTGCCCTTGTCCTATTTCGAGATGCGAGCCACGGGACAGACCGTGGCCCGCATCCGCGAACTCGAAACGGTGCGCGCCTTTCTCACCGGCCAGGGGCTTTCAGCGGTTATCGATCTCGTCTTCGCGATCATCGCTATCGGCGTCCTGTTCCTGTATTCCACGACGCTGACGCTCATCGTGCTGATTTCGATCCCTTGCTATATCTTGATCGCAGCGCTGATCCGACCCGCGCTTCGGACACGCATCAATGAACGCTTCAACCGAAGCGCCTTGAGCCAGCAGTTTCTCGTGGAATCGGTGGTCGGCGTCCAGACTCTCAAGGCTGCCGCGGTCGAACCGATGTTGAAGAACCAGTGGGAGGAGAAACTTGCTTCCTACGTGAAGACCTCGTTCCACGCTGTGATGCTGGCGACGCTCGGTCAGAACGCCATCCAGTATGTGAGCAAGGCGACGACGGCGCTCGTGCTCTATTTCGGGGCTTTGGCTGTGATCGACGGGGAGCTTTCGGTCGGAGCCCTCATCGCGTTCAACATGATCATGGGGCAGGCCACGGCGCCGATCCTGAGGCTTTCCCAGCTTTGGCAGGATTTTCAGCAGGTCCAGATCTCCGTCGACCGCCTCGGCGATATTTTAAATGCGCCGCCGGAAACCCGCCAACTCGGCACCGCCGCCCTGCCACCGGCGAAAGGACGCATCAAGATCGTCAATCTCGACTTCCGCTACCGGATCGACGAGCCGGAGATTTTGAAAGGCATTTCTCTCGACATTCCCGAAGGCCAAGTGATCGGCATCGTCGGGCCGTCGGGCTCCGGCAAATCGACGCTGACCAAACTCATTCAGCGGCTCTATCGCCCCGAACGCGGCCAAATCCTTCTCGACGGCATCGATATTTCTCAGGTCGACACGGCTTGGCTTCGGCGGCAGATCGGCGTCGTTCTGCAAGAGAATATGCTCTTCAATCGCACCATTCATGACAACATCGCCCTTGCCGACCCTGCCATGCCGCGAGCGGTCGTGCTCGCCGCCGCGCGTCTTGCCGGCGCCGACGAATTCATCTCCCGCATGCCGCTTGGCTACGACACGATGATCGAGGAACGAGGCGCGAACCTTTCGGGCGGGCAGCGCCAGCGCATCGCGATCGCACGCGCGCTCGCCACGCGGCCTCGCATCCTTATCTTCGACGAGGCGACGAGCGCGCTCGATTATGAAAGCGAGCGCATCATCCAGACCAACATGCGCAGCATATGCAAGGGCCGGACGGTGATTATCATCGCTCACCGTCTGGCGGCCGTGCGCAATTGCGACCGCATCATTTCAATCAAGGACGGGCGCATCGTCGAAGACGGTTCCCACAATACGCTCCTGTCGAACCCCGAGGGCCTCTATGCGAGGCTTTGGCGCATGCAGTCCGAAAACGTAGGGTAGACCGATGTTGCGAAGAATGCATGTCATGCCGCTTGCGCTCTCGTCGGTGGCTTTCTCACCACTATCGGCTCTCGCAGCGCCATCCGGAGCCGCGCTAACGAGAGAAACGCTGATAAGCCTTGGGGTGACGGCTCTTGTCCTTGGTCTGGTCGCCGTCGCAATCTGGCGCATCAGGGCGAGAGGGACATCCAGAACTGCGCCCGTGCCCGCGGTGCGTATGGACGACGTTGACCGCGAATTCCTGCCCGCGGCGCTCGAACTTTACGAGACGCCCCCCTCTCCCATCAGCATCATCGCGATCTGGATCATTTGCCTCATTTTTGGAAGCGCGCTTGCCTGGTCCTATTTCGGCTGGCTCGAAATCTATGCGGTCGCGCAGGGGCGCATTCAGCCGAGCGGGCGCTCCAAAGTCGTGCAGCCGCTAGACCCCGGCAAGGTCGTCGCCATTGCCGTCGAGAACGGCAGCAAGGTTTCGGCGGGCGACCTTCTCATAGAACTCGATCCCCGCGAAACAAGGGCAGATCGCGAAGAACAGGAACGGGACCTGGAATCGGCCATGGCCGAGACGGCGAGGCGCACTGTTGCGATAGCCGCCGCGCGATCAGGCGACAATGATATTCCGCCCGTTGCTTATCCCCAAGGAACCACGGAAGACATCCGAACGCGCGAAAACGGCGTCCTTGCTGCGGATCTGGCACAGCTTTCCGCAAATCGCGCGAGCATCCTTGCCCAACGCGCCGAGAAGCTCGCGACCCGCGAGCGCCTGAAGGCAAGCCTCACCGCCCGCGCAAGACTCATCGCGGTCGACAAGGAGCATGTCGACATGCGCGAAACCCTGAACCAGACGAAAGCCGCGTCGCGCGCCCAGGTTATCGAAACGCTCCAGCAGTATGAGGCGCAGGTCACCACGCAGGCCGGCGAAGATGGCCAGTTTGCCGAGAACGAAGCGGCGCTCGTCACGCTTGAGAAGAAGCTCGAAGAAACCACAACTCAATTCGTCGCCGATCAGACGCAAAAACGCGCCGAGGCGGAGCGCAAAGCCGACCATCTCCAAGGTGAGCTCATCAAGGCCGCCACCAAGAACGAGCGGACGCGCCTCACCGCGCCGATCGCAGGAACGGTACAGCAACTGGCTGTCACCACCGTCGGCCAAGTGGTGAGCCCCGGCCAGTCGCTGATGACGATCGTGCCTTTCGAATCGCCGATCGAGATCGAGGCGCTGATTCAGAACCAGGACATTGGCTTTGTGGAACCGGGACAGCCCGCGGTCATCAAGATCGAATCGTTCCCCTTCACGCGCTACGGCACGGTCGACGGCACCGTAATCAAGGTCAGCCGCGATGCCGTCGATGAGCGTGAGGCGAGCGCGCTTGCCGATCCGAAATCGACGAGCAAGCCTCAGTCCTCGACCGCCTCGAACGATCTGTCGAAAAACCAGAACCTCGTGTTTCCGGCAACGGTTGCTCTTGCGAAGAAGACCATCAATGTCGATGGCAAGGAAATCCCGCTCTCGCCCGGCATGGCGGTCACCGTCGAAGTGCTGACCGGGCAGCGCCGCGCCCTCGATTACGTGCTCTCGCCGCTTCGCGAGGTGACCTCGACTTCAGCGCATGAGCGGTGAGACGCAGAGCGGAATGCCGAGGCTTCCTTGCTTTGAATTCACCCCTCGATGAATATAGTTAACTAACTCATCAAAGGAACCAATAGGGATAGAGCGGCTCATGGCGATATTGCAGGAAATCTTGGGTTGGGCGCAGGGACTTCCGGCGTGGCAGAGTGATGCGGTTTCTCGCTTGCTGGCGAAACAAGCGCTGACGCTGCAGGATCATGAGGATTTATATGCCTTGCTCAAGATGGCCCACGGAATTCCAGACCCCAAGAATCGCCAGCCCCGACCGCTAACTGCCAATCAAATTCCAGCACAGGTCAAGGCGACTACGCATATCGAGCTTCGCGCCATAAAGAATCTGCGCAACGTCAATGCAATTGCCGAAAACCAGCAACTGGCGGTCGGTACGGTGGGGATGACTGTCATCTACGGTGACAACGGCTCTGGCAAATCGGGGTACTCGCGGGTTCTCAAGCGTGCCTGTCGGGCGCGCGATCAATCAGAACCCATTTACCCCAATGCGAATTTGCCGGGAGCCGAGGCCGGCAATGCTCAAGCGTCCTTTGAGATAGCGATTGACGGCGCAGCCCAAGAGGTGGTGTGGCAGCAAGGGAAAGAGGCGCCTCCAGAGCTTTCGTCCTTCGCCATCTTCGATGCGCATTGCGCGCGCGCCTACCTGGACACCGAGGATGACTTCTCCTACGTGCCGTATGGTCTAGACGTATTCGAGGCACTCGCTAAGGTTTGCCAACGGCTAAAAACGGACATTGAAACCGAGCAAAAGCAGTCGGCGGTGGATCGCTCTGCATTTGCGCACTTGCAGGGGGATACCGCCGTTGGCAAGCTGATCACGGCGCTCTCTGCGAAAACCAGCACTGCACAGATTGAAACACTCGCCGCGCTCAAGCCAGAAGAACTTGAACAGCGGGAAACACTGGAGAAGAGCCTCAAAGAGAACAACCCGAAGGAAAAGGCAAATCTCTTGCGCTTGCGCGCGCGCCGTGTCACGGCAATCGCCAAAAATTCTGTCGACAAAGAGCTCGTGGTTGGCCCGGAGGCCATCGCCAAGTTAAAGTTGCTGGCCGATGGTTTTCGGGCCGCGCAGGCTGCTGCAGCCCTCGCGGCGAAGAATTTCAAAGAAGGGGAAAACCTGCTGCCAGAGACTGGCGGAGAAGCGTGGCGGGAACTGTTCGACGCAGCCCGGAAGTTCGCGCTAGAAGCTTATCCAGGCAAACAGTTCCCGGATTTAGGAGCAGACACCGCATGCCCGCTCTGTCAGCAGCCGCTGGCTGCAGGCGCGGGACGGTTGCAGCGATTCGAAGCGTTCATACAAGCGGAAGCGGAAAAGACGGCCCAAGCGAGGCGCCAGGCCCTCGCTGCCGAGTACCGTCCATTTGCTGGCTCGGTCATGGCGTTGAACCTCGATGAGGCGACGCAGGCAGAGATAGAAGAAATCGACCCATCTCTGGCGGCCGACGCCAAGACTTTCGAGGCCGCACTAACCGTTCGGCATGAAGCAATCAAGGCTGCGATCGTATCCAATGACTGGACTGGATTGGATCAGGCGCTGGTCAGCCCGGCCAAACGGTTGCAGGCGCTCGCTGACAACCTAAGCGCCGAAGCGGAGGCTCTGGAGAAAGCCTCGAATGCAGAGGCTCGCGCTGCGTTGCAGAAGCAACTTGGCGAATTGGATGCCCGCGTAAGACTTAGCCAAGTCAAGGACGCTGTGGTTGCGGCGGTAGCGAAGCTGGAACACCAAGGGAAGCTAAAGAACTGCCTGGCCGCCGTGAGGACAAACGCCATATCCCTCAAGGCGTCGGAATTGGCGGAAAAAGTCGTCTCCAAGGAGCTGGCTGATGCGCTAAACCGGGAATTCAGGGCCCTTGGAGTAGGAAGCCTGAGCGTTTCCCTGCAAAGCCGTGCCGACAAAGGAAAAGCGCTGCACAAGCTGAAGCTACAGCTACCGCAACTCCGTAGCCCCGGCGAAATTTTGAGCGAAGGTGAGCAACGCGCCATTGCGATCAGTTCGTTCCTCGCTGAAGTGGGATTGAGCGGTGGCAAAGGAGGGATTGTCTTTGACGATCCGGTGTCATCTCTCGATCACCGTCGCCGCGAACGCGTGGCCAAGCGTCTTGCCTCTGAGGCTGTGCAGCGGCAGGTCATCATCTTCACCCACGACATCTATTTCCTCTGCTTGTTAGCCGAGGAGGCGAAGCAAGTGGGCGCCGCGGTAGTCACGCAAAGCCTGACACGGCGCGCCGAAGGCTTCGGCATAGCGGACCCGGAATTGCCATTCGAGGGAAAGAACGCCAGCAAGCGGATCGGTGCGCTGAAAGCGCAGCAACAGACCATTGCCAAATTGCACAAAGAAGGCAACGAGCAGGAGCATCACAGGCAGACGGTTGATGCCTACTTCCGCCTACGTATGGCATGGGAACGAGCTGTGGAAGAAGTCCTCCTGCGCGAAGTTATTCTCCGCTTCCGCAAGGGCGTGGAGACACAGCGGCTCATCGGTGTGAGTGTGGACAATGACGACTACGCAGAGGTCAATGCCGGGATGAGCAAGTGCTCCAACTACGCCCATGACAAAGCGATGATGGGTGGCGTTGCTGTCCCTGAACCGGACGAATTGCTCACAGACATCTGTGCACTGGAAAACTGGCGTGCGCGGGTTCAAAAACGATCAGAAGAGACAGCCAAGAAACGCAAGGCCGGGCTTGCCGCAGGATCGGGCGTGCAAGGTGCACCAGCCGGATCCAACGAAACGAGTGCATTAGCCAGATAAGTCATCGCGCTGCTCTGTAAGTGCTCTCGCCTCGTCGCCTGCTGCGATCGGTCCGCCAAGACCGCACAAGGAGTCAAGTTGGTCACGTTTCTTGGTTTGTTGTCGCATGATTGCGATGCAGGTCCGAAATCACCGCAAACAACCTGTTGATCGGTTCAGCAAGCCGTTTCGGCAATACGCGGTGCTGGGCATAAGTTTTCAGGTCGACGCTCCAGCAACGCGCAACCCACACGTCTTCTTCCGGGTGGTAGTTGTCCAAGGCGTTGCAATACTTATATCCAACGAGCGTGTCTGTGTGCGAAAGCAATATGCGCGCCATCGTCATGTGGAAGCGATGGGCCTGGAGGTCCGCCGGGCCTTTGGGACGCGGTAGCGTCAGCCGTAGGCATCGCTGGCCGTTGAACTCCCTCCAGTCGGGGCCAACGACCTGTCCCGCACGTTCCAGCACCTTGCGCGATTGTTCGCTCCTGCCGTTGACCAGGGCAACGGCGACGGTACCCTTTCTGTACTCCAGCTTTTCGGACAAGAGGGTCATCCAGAGCACTAGCTTGTTCAGTGTCTTATCGTCGGCAAACAAAAGAAACTGATGCCGCTGCTCATCGTCAAGAAATGCCGGCAATTGCGCATAGAGGGGGTACAGCAGACTATGAAGATAAATGTAGGTCTGCCGGCGCCCTTGCTCGTGGCTCCGCGTGGTTGCGGTCAAAACCAACTTTGCCCACTCCGGTGTGAGTTCGGCCAGCGTCATCTCGGTGATGTCGATCGAAATGAGCGGAAATCCGAGCGACTTTCCAATCAGCGCCTTGCGTCCGTCGAAGGCGTGGCCGAGTTCGATTTCAACACCGCCCAGCACCATCGGCTCGGCTTGGACTGGCGGCCCAAGCACGGCAACGTCGAGCCGGAATTTGCAGCCAAAAGGCGTCTCAAGCGGATGCTCGGTTGACACCTGGTCGGCGCCAAGCAACAAGTTGCCTTCCAGCGCGTAGTCCGACGCATCCATATCCTTGAACGCCCACGGCATCGCAAGCCCGGCATTCAAGCGTCGGGAGATTTCGGCCGCGACAAGTTCTTTCGCGCGCCGGTGTTCGGGGCTTTCTTGCACGGTGCGCCACCGGCTGGCTTCTTCATCATCAAAGAGCGCTTTAGGATTCAAGGTGTGCTGGGCAGGAAGCAGTCGGAAATGGGATCGCCGACGCAATTTCCCGCTCTCGAAGGTGGGGCTGACCCATGTAACCATTTGCCGGGATGGGCCGGGCGACACCAAGGGCCACAGCTTGCGCGCATGTTCCCGGCTGCGAACATCGCGCGCGGCGATTGTAGTTCGAAAGACCCCTTTTCGAGAGAAGACTATGATCGCCTCGTCCATTCTTGCCCCGCTTTTGCGGCAATATTGCAACATCTTCAATGATGCCACAACCTTGCGGTGAAGCAGTGGCACCAACGTGTCTTCTTCCGATGGGCTGATACATCTTGGGTGCAGCGCAATGGATTGCGCACTGCACCGAGCAGACCAGCAACAGACCGGCAAAGCTTATCACCTCTTCAAGGTATAACGCTTGATTTCAAAAGCACCAAAAATTTTGTACAGTTAGGTAGGCAAATATCGTCTAACTTGCGCATGTCGCTTTGCTGATCGCTCCCCGCTTCGGCCGACAACCATCATACCGGACGAGAAGAAGTCGTGGAAACCCGCCGCGCCTGTGCGTGGATTACGGTAGAAATAATTGAGAGCACCTCGTTAAGTGCGCTTACGACTTTCATCGAATAAATGATGATCGCTCGGGCTATTCAACCGACCTCCGAGAACTACTAAAGCCAGTTCTCGGCTCTGACGCCGGGCATCCTGGCAAACTCGCGCATGTTATTCGTCACAACGATCAATCCTTCGCTGCGGGCGTGACCGCCGATCTGCATATCGTGGGGGCCGCAAGGCGTTCCCGCTCGCTCCAGTTCAGCCCGGACCTGCCCATAATGAGCGGCGCCCTTGTTGCCGAACGGCAGCACCTCCAGCCGCGCCACGAAATGTTCGATCGCGGTCAGGTTCTCGACACGGCGGGCTGACTTCTGCGCCCCATAATGCAATTCGCCAAGGGTGATGCTCGATATGCAAAGCTGTTCGGCCAGCGCATTGAATTTGTCCCGCACAGCAGGCGGGTAAATCTTCATCACGTAGATGCAGATATTGGTATCGAGCATGTAGGCAAGCATCAGAATGCCTCGCGCTCTTCCGCGGTCGGCTGCTCGCGCTCGACCATGAAATCCTCGCTGACACGCGGGCCGCTCTGGAATAGATCGTCCCATCTCTTGCCTTGTGGCACGATCACGCGGCTGCGGCCGATCTTGAGAATATCGACATGATGCACGTCCTCGGGAAAGGCGACGGCCTTGGGAAGGCGAACAGCCTGGCTGCGGTTGCTGGTAAAGACGGTCGAACTTGTCATGGCTTATCCCGTGCGTGATATGCAATTGGGATATACATAGCGCGAGGCTACGAAAATGACAAGGCGAGGCCACCATCATGATCGCCCCCTTCCTCGTTCCCTGTCGGCCACGTGTTCGAGCGTGTGCAAAGTAGTTCTGCGCGCAACGTTCGCGAACACCTCTGCGTCCTGCAGGGTGACGGTCTTAACGATATAGCAATCGCCCTGTTCGAGCACGACCACCGGGCGACCGTCCCTCAGCGTTCTCCGGCCGCGATAGACGAAGGGACCGCGATCTGTCGGCGAAAAAAGCCGATGCGGCGGAAAGCCCGGGTTGCGCGCGGCCCGCTCGTTGCGCCGCACGACGTAGTCGTTAAGAATGTCCTCTCGCTCAGCAAGCGCCGCCTGCCTCTGCGCCTCCAGACTCCTGTCTTCGAGCGTAATTTGAAGGCCGGAAACTGCCGCCGCCTTGACGACCGCCGCCTTGAATTCCGCAGATCCATCGATCCTGAGCGGTTGGCCTCCGAACCGCGTCGCCCCAAGATCGATGGCGAGATAGGCCGCCTGAAGCGAAACCTCGGGCACATAAATCCTGTCGGCACTGTCGATCGCCTTGCCGCCGTCGCGCAGGTAGTAGATCGATGACCCGTTCTTCAGCACATAGGGCTTCAGGTGGCTGTAGACGATCCGCCGCGCATCCGCGCCGCTCGGGGCCGAGATGAATGCGGCATTCAGCGCGTCCTGCTCCCTGTTGCGGCGCTGAAGAAGCGCGAGCGCCTGCCCGTCGCCCTGCTGCGCAACGTGCGCCAGATACTGGTCGAAGCTCCAGCGCGGCCAGGCGCGGCTGACGGCATCCTGCTTGTCGGACATCTGGTGCGCGATCTCTCTCGCCCGTCGCGTCATCTCCTCGCGAAGTCTTTTTTGATGGTCGAGCCGACCTTTCGGCGGTTTCTTGTTGGCGCTCCTTGATCGCAAGCGCTTGTAGGTGTCGATCACCGGCTGAAAGGCGCCGTTGGCTTCCTTTCTGATGCGCTGGAGTTCCTTCTCGCGCGCCCTGCGCTTCCTGATGCGGTCGAGGTGGTATTGCGTCCAGAGGCGGTCGTAGACCGGATCGCGCCTGGAGGTTGAACGCGTGAAGGTCTGAGCCACGGTCTGCCCGTCGCCCTGAAATGGCCCGAAGCGTTTCACGAACTGGCCGATGCCGAAGGCGCGGTCGACGGTGCTGGCGCGGACGCGGCGACCGTTTTCATCTTCGATGCATAAGCCCGCGCCGCGCTGCCTGAGGGCGAGCTTTCTCGCCTCGAAGCGACGATGCACCTCCAGCCAGTCCGCCGCGCCCTCGAGCATCGCGATCCCGACGCCCGATTTCTGAAGGTCCGCCCGGAAGGCGCGCGTAACCTCGATCGGCTGCGGATCGGTCGATCTGCCATGGTTCGTGCGAAGGAGACCGAACTCTTTTTCCAGCCGTTCGCACTCCGTCATGAGCTTTCGCTGATCGAAATAGGGCTCGTGCATCCGAAACGTCGTCGGGTGGATCTTGTTGATGGCGGTGTGCATGTGGAGGTGGTCGGTATCGATGTGGACCGCCGACATGCGTTGATGCGCTTCGAGCCCGATGGCGGAAACGAGCCGCTGCTCGACCTTTTCCAGCACCTCATCGCTGGGCCGCTCATTGTCGGCGAAGCTGACGACGAGGTGATAGGTCTTGTCGGCGCTGGCGCGCGTGTTCCGCTTTTGCGTCGCGATAATGTCGGACAGCGCCCAGTCGGGTTCGTCGGTGCCGCAATTTGTGATCCTGATGCCGCCGACGCGGCCGCCGGCGCCTGCCTTGTCGAGGATGTAATCGGACAATCGCTCGATCACCTCTTTCCGGCGCGCGCCCTTCGGACCGAGGATGTAGGTCGCAAGGCCCGTATAGCTCGACGCAACGCCGCGCTTCACGCGCTTGGCGATCATCCTTCGCGCTCCGACAGGATGCTCGCATTCACGGCGGCCTCGAGTTCGAGCGCCGCCCGCAGTTCGGCCTCGGACATCATCTCCAGCTTTGCTGCCTCGAGGATGATCGCCCGCCGCATGGTCCCGATGATCTGTGCCGCTTCATCCGGCACGCTCAGAAGCCGCGCTCTTCCCCAGGCGGAGAGGCTCAATCCCTCGGCATCGGCCCGCTCCTTCAGGGCGTTCATTTCCGACTTCGTCAGCCGGATCTTGAGCATAGACGCCCGGTTCTCATGACCCATCGCTTGCCTCGCAGTTTGTCAAAGGAGATGCAGTCTTCGATGATCGGCCGCACTGTCGCGCGGTCGCCAGAAAGCTCATTTGCGGTGGGACATTCGTGAAAAGAGCCATGAGATTACATAGGCCCTGATTGTCCCACTTTTTCTACTAAGTGATTGTTTTATAGCGCTTGTTCGACTCCCCTAGGGGGCGCCATTCCCGAACAAAAGAGAGAACTGCGGGCGGAGTCTTGCCGGGCTCGGCCGATGCGGCTCTGGCGAGGATCGCCCTTGAGCCGGCGATGCGGATTTCCTTATCCTTTACAGGCACTTCGCGCATGAGAAGCCGGGCGTAGGCCTGGCGGAACTCTGGCGACCCGCTGCGCGCCGCCAGTTCATCGACCATGTAGGCAATAACAAGCGGACGCCCAGGGAATTCGAGATACCGAGCTTGTTCCTGGCCTTTCCATTTTGATGTCGATCTCCGACGGCAAAAGCGGGAAGCTCTCGCGGCGAGGTCCGATTCTGTATCACATATGCAACAGTGTGAATGGTCAGGCGACCTGCCTTGAACCCTCGGGAGCGTAAGGCGGCCGTGGACGACCCCAAATTCGGAATCTCCCAGCGTGCCCCGCGCCGGAAAGTTTGTCTCTTCCAACCCCCCGAAAACGTTTATCAACTCCTTTTCTGCGCAAACGAGCGGATTTCACCCTGGGGCGGCGTATGAGCCTTCCCACGCTTCAAATAGCATCTGCAAATATGCTGGCCAAGCTTTGATATTTGACTAAATCAATGGATATTTGAGTATTTGCGCGAGGGTGCTTTCCAGACGTGGTCCGGTGTAGCCCCTCGGGGCACACTAAATTGGGCAGGGCTGGGGCATGACAAACGAGAGCAAAATCTCGTGGGGATTCGTATTCCCAAAATTTGGGCAAGGGCAGAGTGGCCGCGCAATCGGCGTGGCAATCGCGGGCGTTGTCGCATTCGGTTCTTCGTTCGCGTACGCGGCCAACGAGGCGACGGCAAACGCTCAGGAGGCGCAGCCATCCGCGGCGACGCCAGCCTCGGGCAATGCGGCTGCCTCAGGGCAGGCGGCTGCCACCATCGCGGATGTCGTCGTGACTGCGACGCTCACCGAGGAATCGCTTCAGAAGGTTCCGGTCGCGGTTACGGTGGTGGACGGGAAACAGGCCGAGAAAGAAAACCTCAATAACATCAACGATATTTCGACAATCGTTCCGAGCCTGAACTTCCGCGATGGCGCCTCGAACAAGGATCAGGGGCTTTTCATTCGCGGCGTTGGTACGGTGACGACTTCGCCGGGCGCGGAACCCTCGGTTTCCACAGTGGTGGATGGCGTCGTTCTCGCCCGACCAGGGCAGGCCACTCTCAACCTCCTCGACGTCGACCGCATCGAGGTGCTGCGCGGCCCGCAAGGCACACTCTTCGGCAAGAATTCCTCCGCAGGCGTGGTCAGCGTCACCACCGCGCAGCCGACAGCGGATCTGCACGGATATGTGGACCTATCCTATTACGACAAGAACGAAACCCGTCTGAAGACCGCCGTCTCTGGCGCGATCGTTCCCGGCACTGTCAACGGCCTCTTCGGCGTGATCCTCAGCAACTACGACGGCAATGTCACCAATGTCTTCAATGGCGATACGGTGAACGGCTCATCGCATGAGGGCTTCCGCACGAAACTCGAAATCACGCCCTCAAGCGATTTCAAGGCTCTGGTCGCGGTCGATTATCTGCATTCGCGAGAGACCAACCCCACGGGCGTCGTTACAAGTTCGACCGTCTCCTATCCGGGCGGGGTAAAGACCTCTTATCCGGCCTTCGGAGGCATCATCGCACCGGTCGTGCCGTCGAGCGATAACCGCTCCGTCAACATAAATACTCCCACCCATGCTGACGACGACAACGGCGGCGCGTCGCTCCAACTCGACTGGAACGGTCTTGATCACACAGTTACATCGATCACGGCGTATCGCTTCTGGAACAACTATCAGTATCAGGATCAAGACAGGACTTCAGTCCTGACAGCCGCTACGCCGCAACAATCCGACGTTGGTAAAGTCAACTTCGATCAGTTCTCACAGGAACTACGAATTGCATCCCAGAAGGGACAATTCATCGAGTATGTGGGCGGCCTCTATTATCTACACGCGAAAGATAGCGAAACCTACAGGCGCACGACGACCCAGGTCGGCCCGGTAGTAAACAGCGGCTTCGCCTCATATGGCATCGAAAGCGATAACATCGCGGCGTTCAACGAGAACACCGTCAACCTGACCTCGTCGCTGCGCGCCATCGCAGGCTGGCGCCTCATCGGCGATAATCTCAGCTATCACCACACACGCACGAGCACGAATGCCGCCGCCGTTCCCGGAATAGCCGTTTCCTCGCCTTATACGTCCGATGAGGTGTTCAAATGGGGCTATGCGGACCGAGCGGGGCTCGAATATGACGTGACGCCCTGGGCGACGACGTACGCCACGTATTCTCACGGCTACAAGGGGCCGGCCTATAACGTGTTCTTCAACATGGTGCCGGCCACGCAGGGCAAGGTGCTCGATCCGGAGACGTCGGAGTCCTTCGAAATCGGCGTGAAGACCAAGCTGTTCGACGACCGTCTCGTTCTGAACGCCGCTGCATTCCATACCGATTTCGAAAACTTCCAGGCCAACTTTCCGAACCTGATCGGCGGCACGGTCGTGACGAACCTCGTCAACGCGGGCACGGTAACGAGCCAGGGTGTCGAAGTCGACTTCACCGCGAAACCGACGGAGCGCGTCACGCTGAGCGGCGGCGTTGCCTATACGGACGCGCGCATCACGAGCACGGATATCGTCGGCAGAAACTGGCCGATCGAGGGACAGGTTGTGCCGTTCACACCGAAATGGAAGGCGAACGTCAGGGCGGATTACGTGCTGCCGTTGAACGATAAGTACGACATCGATTTCGGCGCGCGCGTGCGCTGGCAGAGCGATGTTCAGTACGACCTCGCACAGTCCCCCGACACGATCCAGAAGGCTTTCGGGATCGTCGACGCAGATATCACGCTCACCAACAAGGATGACGGCTGGAAAGTCGCTGTCATCGGCAAGAACCTCTTCGACAAGTCCTATGCCTCGTACCTGCAAAGCTCGGCAGCCACGGCTGCCCCGGGCACGGCGGGCTATATCTATCGGTGGGTTCCGCGTGACGACAGCCGATATTTCGGCATCAACATCCGGAAAGAATTCTGATCCCCGCTGCGCGCCGGCTCTTTTCGAAGGGTCGGCGCGCTGAGCCTCCGAGGCGTCCACCGTGTTTTTCTCCAGGCAAAATCTGTTGCTTCTGCTCGTCATCACGGGCGGCGTCCTCAATTATGTCGACCGCCAGATGATCGCCATTCTGAAGCCGCTGCTCGAAAAGGAGCTTGGCTGGAACGACGCGGACTACGGCAATCTGTCCGCCATGTTCCAGTTTGGCGCGGTGGCTGCATTTCCCTTTGTCGGTTGGCTGGTGGATCGCCTTGGCCCCAAAGCCGCGAATCCTGTTGCCGTCGGGGCCTGGAGCCTCGCGGCCGCAGCACACGCGTTGGCGTGGTCCATGCCACAATTCATGGCAGCCCGCTTCGCGCTCGGGAGCACCGAAGCGATGGGCACCCCGACCGCCATCAAGACGCTCACCTTCCTATTTGAAGCGCGCACGCGATCCGTCGCGCTGGGGGTCATGAACGCCGCCAGTTGTCTCGGAGCTATCGTAACGCCTCTGTTCATCCCGTTTTTCGGGCTGGCGCTCGGCTGGCGCGCCTGCTTTCTCCTTGCAGGCGCGCTGGGGTTAGCCTGGTGCGTTGTTTGGTTTTTCGTCGCGAACCGCGTGAGTTGGCGCGCGCCTGAAGCAGTATCGGAGCCGGCACGGGGGCAAATCTCGTGGCGCGAGATCCTTGTCGACAGAACGACCTGGGCCATCGCTGGGGCCAAAGTGCTGTCAGATCAGGCATGGTGGCTGCTTCTGTTCTGGGGCCCGGACTTGCTGCACCGGACCACGGGGCTTGGAATCGCGGAACTCGCCATCCCGCTCGCCGTCGTGTACATCGCCGCGGCGGTGGGCTCTCTCACGGGCGGCGCACTCCCCGCCATCATCGCAGGAAAGGGAGGTCTCCTCTCGGCCCGCAACCGGCTTCTGACGATCTCTGCTCTGGCGGCGGCCACAATGCCGCTCGCGCTTGTCTTCGATAGCGTTTGGGGAATGGTGCTCGTTCTCGGTCTCGTGCTCGCCGCGCATCAATGTTTCTCGGTCAACCTCTTTGCGACCATCACGGAGGCCGTTTCTCCTGATCGCATAGGACGGGTGACTGCCGTGGCCGCCCTTTGCGGCAATCTCGGCGGCATGCTGCTTCTCTGGCAGACGGGACGCATCCTCTCCGGCGGCGCGGGATATCTGCCGGTGCTGCTGTTTTCCGGCGCTGCCTATCTGCTGGCGCCTCTATGGCTTCGCGCCTTGCTCCGAGCGAGGCCGTCGCGAGCCCAAGAGCCTCTGATCGGCGCAGCCTGATCCGGTCATCTCGGCGCGGCTTAGTTTTCGACCGGATGGAACGGATCGAGCAGGCGCTCGACATCGGCCACAAGCGCTTCCGTCGCACGGTGAACCGCCTCGCGAAACGCCACGACCGCTTGCGGCGACGGCCCGAGATGATCGGGTTCGATCAGCGCGTAACGCAGGCTCACTGTGGGCCGGAAGCGGCGTACCTGAAGCCCGAGTCTGGCAAAGAGCGGTGCCGTGAACGGTTCGGCGATGGTCACGCCGAGCCCCGACGCGACCAGGCAATATGCCGGAAACGACATCTGCGTTTCGACGCGGCGCTCAACTGAAACGCCGTCTGCCCGGAAAGTTTCATCGATCGCGTCCCAGAGCGCGTCCGTTTCGTGCATCGGGCCGATGAGGCTTTCGCCCTCAAGGTCGGTTGACTGGATGATTTCGCGTTCACCAAGCCGGTGGCCGGCGGGGAGCACGCAAAGATATTCCGCATGGACGAGCGACGAGAGCCCGACGCCTTCTTTCGGCGATGTCCAAACCCCGAGGCCGAGATCGGCCTGTCCGAGAAACACGCGGTCTTCAATGCCGCGCTGATCGCGGCATTCGATGGTGATCTTGATGTCGGGAAAAGTTTCCTGAAAATCGATGATCGCGCGCGGGATTACGGAGCCAGCAAGCGCGGGCAATGCAGCGATGCGCAGCGTTCCGACGGGATGAGCGCGAATGCGGCGTGCTGCCTGCTCCAGCAGGTCGAGCCCGGTGAAACTCCGCCGCACGGCTTCAAAGAACATCTGTGCCCTTGGGGTGGGCGTGAGCCGACGGCCTTTCCGCGAGAACAATTCGAAACCGAGGTCTCTTTCGAGGTCCGCGATGAGGCGGCTCACCGATGGCTGGCTTATGTTGAGCATCGAGGCGGCTGTGGTGACACCGCCGGTCAACATCACGCTTCGGAAGGCTTCGATCTGGCGCATCTGCATTCGGTCATAGTATGAGCGAATATATCCCCAAAGCAATTCAATTTGACTAATTCAGTAGGCATTAGAATTATGGGGCGACGAGGCGGTGGCAACCGAAGCGGCAGTCGGCCTGAAGACGGGGTATCAATGCTTAATCCTACCCGAAACAGATATCGCAACGAGCCAGCCTTCGACGAGGTGGTCGCGGCGCATCCGGATTTTCCTCGGCTGATCGCCTTGAAGATCGATGTCCAGCGGCGCGGCGTGCTCTACACCGAGTCCGCTTTCCGGGCAGTCGATCCCGAAAGACATCAACTGTACACGTGGGGCGGCGTCCACTATCCGCATTCGCTCCTGTTGCGGGACGGAACGACGGTTCTCGCGAACCCTCAGCCAGAAGAGCGCGATCCATATCGGGTCGAGTACACCGAGGGGCGTTTCGTCCTCGTGGATGAAGGCGAAATCATCGAAGAAGTGGAGATCTGGCCGAGGCCCAGATACTACGACAAGAAAACGAGTTCCGGCCTTCTCATGAAGGAGGTCGTTTCGGCGCGCCCCCAGCGTCTCGACATCTTTGCGAGCGCCTTCTGCCACTTTGCCCATGCCGAAGATAACGGCTGCAAGTTCTGTCCGCTTCCTGCTCACCATCGTCAATTGCGCGAGACCTACGACCTGCCGACCCGGCTGAGGGCTCATGACGTCAAGGAATGCATCGCGGAGGCGCTGAAGGAGCCCGGCCGGTTCACCAACATCCATATAACCGGCGGTTCGGTGGTGAAGGGGAAAGAAATACTCGACGCAGAGCTTAGTTACTACATCGACTTGCTGAAGCACATCGGAGAGCTTTTCTCGACGCCGAGGTTTCCAAGCCAGCTCCTCGCAACCGCCTACAATGAGAAGCAACTTGCCCGGCTTCGTGAGGAAACTGGGCTTGGAAGCTTCACGGCCGACATCGAGGTGCTGAACGAAGAAAAGTTCAACTGGATCTGCCCCGGCAAGGCGCACTGGATCGGATATCGGGAATGGAAGCGGCGCCTCGTCGACGCGGTTGGCGTTTTCGGTCGCGGAAATGTCGGAACCGGCATCGTCGGGGGCGTTGAAACCGCTCCGCCCCATGGCTTCACTTCGGAGAGCGACGCGCTCGAAGCGACGCTGTCGGAAGCGGAGGATCTCGCCGAGAAGGGCGTCACGACCGTTCACACCGTCTGGGTGCCGCAGAAAGGCTCGGAATTCCACGAGTTGAAAGCGCCCTCGCTCGACTATTTCATCCGCCTTGCAAAGGGACTGCAAGGCCTTCGCGTGAAGCACGGGCTTTCCGTTGATTTCGACGACTATCGCCGCTGCGGCAATCACCCCGACAGCGATCTGGCCCGGCTCCAGTAGTGCAGGTGAAGTCAAGATGAGCCATGTTCTCAATGCGGATGTCATCGCTCTTCTGGAACATCCGGATACGGTCCGAATTCTTGCGACAGTCGACGGCCAAGGCGTGCCCCATGCTGTTGTCAAGAAGTCGATCCATCTGGGCGATGACGGCAACATCCATTATCTCGAACTTCTGGAGACCTCGGCCACCAATCGCAACATGGTGCGGAGCATCTGGTTCGACGGGACGGTTGCGATCACGCTCGCAAATCCTGATGGACGCTCGGCGCAGATCAAGGGGCGGCCCGTGAAGGCGCACATTACGGGACCGCTTTTCCTGCATCATTACAACAGGCTGAAGGATATCGATGCAGACGCCGAACTCGCCGCAGTCTGGATCATCGAGCCGCGGCTCGCTCTCGATCAAACGTTCGCGGCGCGGCGCGATGCGGAACGGGCGAGCCATCCGCACTTCGCCCATCTCGATCGATTGCGGCGATAAGCGCGTGTTGACGTTTCCCGTTCCGACGTGCGCCTGTTTCGTGAGGCACTCCAGGAGAAACCTGCGCGCGTCTCGAGGACAAGTCATCAGATCGCAAGCCGTGGACGCCCGAAGATCTTCGCGGGCTCTTTGCATCTCTCGTGTTCCGCCAGGTGCGCCTTTTGGACGGGTGATGAAGCCGCAACGCACCTGGCCTGACGCCCACGTGGAGAGAGCAACACGTGGATGCAACCTCCTGACAGAAGGAGAGCGCGCCCCATAGCAATGATGGGCGTTAAAGTCGCTGCGGCACTCCGACTCGTTCGGGGCCCATTTACGGTGCTGCCGACCGCACCGGATTGACGATGGTGAGCCCCGCGAAATTCCTCTCGTTGTCCGTGACGACGACGCAGCCGTTCACTTCGGCGGTGGCCGCGATGATCATGTCGAGCGCACTCCTCGGCCGTCCTTCCGCCTTGCCGTCCGCCATCAGCCTCGCCCATGCGATCGCCGCGCGCTCGTCGAACGGCAGAACACGGCCCGCGAACAAGGCCGCAGGCCCCTCCGCCCCCTCGAACCACACCTCGAGTTGCGCTCTGCGCTTGCCAACGGGCTTCTCCAGAATGCCGCGCCAAATCTCCGCGATGGTGAGCGAGGCGATGAAAAGGTCTTCGTCGGCCTGCTCGGCCATCCACGCCATGAGCGTTTCCGAAGGCGCGGGCTTGACGAGATTGGAGATGATGTTCGTGTCGAGCAGCCAGGGCATCAAAGATCGACCGCGCGGCCGTCTTCGCGGCTGCGTTCAAGGTCGAGATTCGCGCCGACGAGCGGGGAGCGGCGCAATGCTGCGAGGATGCCGCCTGTTTTCGGCGTGCCGCCAAGGTTCTCCGAGACGGTGGCACGAAGGCGCGATGCTTCCGGGCCGCCTTCTGCGAGGCGACGCGCCAGCGAGCGGATGAGCTCACGATCCTTGTCGAGCCCCAGCACCTCGAAACGAGCGATGCCGCGCTCGGAAAGCCGTGACCGGTAGGTCTTGATTGCCCGACGCTGTGAGCTGCTGGTCAATGGCGCGCTTCCTCTTTCGTGTAACCGGTAATATAGCCAGACATTGCCATTTCAACAAGGGGCAACGCATTTCAGACCCCAGCGGGCACAGCCTTGCCGGTCATATCCAAACAGCAAACACCCTGCATTTTCTCAAGGTTAAGCCGAAGGAAGCGGCTCAGTAGACGCGGGAGATGCATAGTCTTCCGCGGGGACACACCTGCGCCTAGATAAAATCTCCTGCTCATTTCGCACACCGGTTAACGCGACGGTTAAGGGCCTTCATCCTTTCGGACGTTCGGCTCCTGGTGGTCAATCGGCCTCTCAGCATCCGGTCCGATCTGTCGCAGGCGGGCATGACGATCTTGACGGAAGATTGCCGCTGCACCCCAGGTGAGGCGGGAGCGATCACATTTCGAACATCGAAATCTGTAACCACAGGTCAGGGCAATCCACGCGTGGCACACTGGCACGACGCGGTTTTGCCGAAGAGCGTGCGGAAAGCTTCTGTCGCGCCGGCAAGGCTGTCTGTTTTGGCCGGAATTCAACCAATATGCGACCTTTCGTTTTGCATCTCGCCTCTTCAGGTTTCATATCGAAAGCGATTGACGCGTGAGACGAGCAGACGAACAAAGAGCCCTTTGCTTTCCTTCCGCAGAACAGGAAAGTACACTCGCATTGAATGCCGTGGGATGACGTTGACGGTGAGGTTTTCGGCTGTCGGAAAGCGGATGGGCGGCGGGCTTGTTGCCCTCGCGCTCTGTGTCCTTTCGCTCGCGCTTGGCACGGGTACCGCCGATGCGCAACTTCTCGTGTCGCGCTATACGGTTCATATGGAGGGCGTCCGCGTCGGCCACGCGATCGTGCGCGCGACCCTCGGCCCGACCAATTACAAGGTGACGGTATCGGCCGATGTCGGCCCGGTTTTGTCGAACACCAAGATCAATGGCGAGGCGACCGGGCTGCGTAACGGCTCGCATGTGACGCCGATGCGATTTCAGTTCGTTTCGTCGGGCGGCGAAGCCAGTTCCGTGAATTTCGCCGGTCCCGACGGCACGCCCGCAAGCGTCAATCCAAGGCTGCGCGGCGTGTTCGATCCGCTGTCGGCGCTGGTCTTTGCCGCGCTTAACCCGTCTCCCCCTTCGGTCGAGCCATGCAAGAGCCTTATCCCGATCATCCTCGGGCGGGCGCGCTTCGACATTGTCATGAGTCCGAAGCCCGGCGGCGCTGATCCGCGCTCGGAAATCATCGATTGCGATGCCTATTCGACCGTCAGCACGCCGGATGCGAGCGGCGGCATCGGTGCGCAGAATGCGCGATGGCAGATCGGTTTCAGCAAGGTGTCGCGGCCCGCGCTCTGGCTCGTGGAATATCTCGTGGTCCCGACCTCGAACGGTACGATGACCATCAGCCGCGAGGAAACGAACATCTCCGCCTCGTGAGATGGGCCGTCTTGTCCCTCCGCAGACGAGCGAAACGACTATCGCCGCTCGTTCAAACCCGCGCGTAAACGTCTTCCAGCCGCACGATGTCATCTTCGCCGAGATAGGGGCCGGACTGCACCTCGATCAGCGTGAGCGGAATGAGCCCCGGATTTTCCAGCCGGTGCGTCGCGCCGAGCGGCACGTAGATCGACTGGTTTTCCGAAAGCAGCCTCGTCTCGTCATCGATGGTGACACGCGCCGTCCCCTTGACCACGATCCAGTGTTCGGCGCGATGATGGTGCCGCTGGAGCGAGAGCGCAGCGCCCGGCTCGACGACGATCTGTTTCACCTGATAACGTTCGGAAAGGTGCAGCGTTTCGTAACTGCCCCATGGCCGATGCACCGTAGTATGTTGCTCCGCCTCGTTCCGGCGGGTGGCGGCAAGCTGCTGCACCACCTCCTTCACGGAGCCGCTCTCGGTGCGCTTGGCGACAAGCGTCGCATCCTTCGTGGACACGACGACGATATCTTCCACGCCCGAGACGGCTACAAGGCCGCTTTCCGCGCGCACGTAGCAGCGGCTTGCGTTGCGCAAGAGAACGTCGCCCCGCGTCGCGTTATCGTGCTCGTCCTTCTCCGCCGCGTCGTACAGGGCATCCCAGGTCCCGACATCGCTCCACCCGGCGTCGAGCGGAACGAGGGCAGCCTTCTCCGTCTTCTCCATGACGGCGTAGTCAATGGAGTCGGCGGGGCAATCGCGGAAGCTGTCCGCGAGGCGAAGGAAGTCCATGGGATCGGCCGTGGCGTTCCGCACCGCGTTGAGGCTCGCCTCGACCATGGCGGGTTCGAAGCGCGCCAGCTCGTCGAGATAGGCCCGCGCGCCGAACAGGAAAATGCCTGCGTTCCAGAAATAGAGGTTCTCCGCGCAGAACCGCTGAGCCGTTTCCCGATCCGGCTTTTCGACGAAACGGTCGACTTTCAGCACGCCTCCGGCTTCGCCTGCCGGGCTGGCGGTCTTCACATAGCCATATCCTGTTTCAGGCTTCGTCGGCTTGACGCCGAACGTGACGAGACGGCCATCCCGCGCAGCGGTTCGGCCATTTTCCACGGCATCAAGGAACGCACGAGAATTCTCGATGTGATGGTCAGACGGCATGACGAGAATGAGAGCGTCGGGGCCGGCCTTTTCGAGAGCGAGGAAGGCCGCGACGGCGGCGGCAGGCGCGGTTGAACGGCCTTCCGGCTCAAGCACGATGCCCTGGCAGGGAAGCTTCGCGTTGCGGAACGCGGCCACGACGCCGAAGCGGTTCTCTTCGTTGGTGATCACGAAAGGCGGCAGATACCCGCCGGAGCCTGACACGCGGCGCGCGGCGTCGACCAGCAGCGGCTCTGAGCTGACAAGAGCATGGAATTGCTTCGGATGTCTGGAGCGCGACAACGGCCAGAGCCTCGAACCCGTGCCGCCCGCGAGAATGACTGGAATGATCACCCGAAGCCCCTTGCAAAAAATGTCACATCGACTTTTGCGATTTCGAGGCGAAGGTCATGTCCTAAATATGACGCAAACACAAGCGGTTGGAAAAAGGAAGGCAAGAATGCCTTCCTCCCTGGGAAAAATCAGCAGCCGTGCATGGCCATGCAACGACGAAAACGCGGGCCGAATCCCCAGCGGGCGCGACATTCGCGAAGCCAGGCGCGGCAGCGACCGTACTGGACAGTTTGCACCATGGTGTTTTCCAACGCGGCGGCGGGAATCTTCGGAGCTTCGGCAGCGCCCGCAGCGGAAGACAGGGCGGCGGCGGCGCCAAAAAGCGCGAAGCCGAAAGCGGCATAAGCAAGCGTCTTCATGATGTGTCTTTTCCTCTAAATCCTCCCTCGGCGCGAAAACCGTGCCCTGCCTTCATGACAGGAAAAGGACAAACCTGCGCCTTCTGCTCGAAATGCGGAAAAATTGAATCTGGTTCGCATTAAAAGGCGGCTGCTGCAACACGCGGCAGTGCTCGGCTCATTCGCTCGGGACCAGCGGTTTGCCCGCCGCAAGCGCCGGGGCAGCGGCTGGCTGCCGGTGCGGTTCCGCGTCGCCGGGCTCGTCGCGCGGACCGGCAAGCCATCCGAAAAGCCGGAGGAACAGGCGGCTCGCGTCGTCCATCACCATGAAGAAGGCGGGGACGAAAAGGAGCGATAACAGCGTCGAGACGAGAAGGCCGCCGATCACGGCAATCGCCATCGGCGAACGGAACTCGCCGCCCGCGCCGAACGCCAGGGCGCTCGGGAACATGCCGCCCGCCATCGCGATGGTCGTCATCACGATGGGCCGCGCACGCTTTCGCCCGGCGTCGATGATCGCAACGCCGCGAGGCACGCCGCGCCGTAGTTCCACGATGGCGAAATCGACGAGCATGATCGCGTTTTTCGTGACGATGCCCATCAGCATGAGGAAGCCGATAAAGACGGGTAGGCTGATCGGGCGATCCGTGAGCAGCAGCGCAAAGATCGCGCCACCGATGCAGAGCGGCAGCGAAAGCAGGATCGCGACCGGCTGGAGGAAGCTGCCGAACAGGATCACAAGCACGCTGAAAACCATCATCACGCCCGCACCCATGGCGTAGCCGAAGCTCGAAAACGTCTCGGTCATCACTTCGACGTCACCCGATTCGCGCAGGATCACGCCGGAAGGCAAAGCCTTTGCGGCGGGTAGCTGATATACGGCGGCGAGAGCCTGCCCCAGCGCGTCGGTGCCGACAAGGTCCGCGCCGATAGTGACGCGCCGCAGCCGGTCATACCGCTCGATGGACGACGGCCCCTTGCCGAGCTTCACTTCCGCCACCGTGATGAGGGGCACGGTGTCGCCATGCGCAGTCTTCACCTTCAGGTTCTGCAAAAGCTGAAGGTTTGTGCGCGCCTGTTCGTCGAGCTGCACGCGGATCGGCACCTGCCGGTTCGGCGCGTTGAACTTGGCGAGGTTCTGGTCCACGTCGCCGAGCGTGGCGATGCGGACGACTTCGGAAAGAGCCTCTGTCGAAACGCCGAGTTCTGCGGCGATCACGGGGCGGGGGATGATGAGGATTTCGGGGCGGTCGAGGGCCGCGCCGTTCACGGCGTTCGCGAGCCACGGCACGGCGTGCATCTCGCTCGTGAGCCTCGCGGCGGTGTCGCTCACCTTGTCGTTGTCGGTGCCGGTCACTTCGATGGTGAAACTGCGCTGCCCGTTTTCAGCCATCACCCATGAGCGCACGTCGGGGATTTCCTTCAACTCGGCGCTGATAAGCTGCTCAAGTTCGCGCTGGGTGATGGAGCGTTCGGAACGCGGTGTGTATTGGACCGTGATCGTCGCCTTGCGCACCTCCGCCGAGCCGCCGGTCGCGCCCAGGATGCGGCCGCCGTCGATGAACACGGACACCACTTCCGGTCTGCGCTTTATGATGGCTTCCGCCTTGCTCGTGATGATCTCCGTATCGCCCAGACGCGAGCCGGGCGGCAGTTCGATTGCGAAGATCGAGCGGCTTGAGTCTTCCGCCGGAAGAAAGCCGGAAGGCAGCAGCGACACGCTCGCGATCGAGGCGGCGAAGACCACGAAGCCCAGCATCAGCGTGCGGTAGTAATGGCGGACCGTCCAGCCGATGACGCGAGTATAAGCGCGCATGACAAAACCGTCGCGCGGCTCCACATGAGCCTTCGGTCGAAGGAAGTAGGCCGCGATCATCGGTGTCAGGAGGCGCGCGACGAGCAGCGAGAACAGGACGGCTGCGGCGACGGTCAGCCCGAACTGGCTGAAATACTGTCCCGCGATGCCGCCCATGAAGCTTACCGGCGCGAACACGGCGACAATGGTGAGCGTGATCGCGATCACGGCGAGGCCGATCTCGTCGGCCGCTTCGAGCGCCGCGCGATAGGGCGATTTACCCATGCGGATGTGCCGCACGATGTTCTCGATCTCGACGATGGCGTCGTCGACCAGGATGCCCGTCACGAGCGTGATCGCGAGCAGCGACACCATGTTGAGCGAGAACCCCAGCATCTCCATCGCCCAGAACGTGGGAAAGACCGAGAGCGGCAGCGCGATGGCGGCGATGATGGTGGCGCGCAAGTCGCGCAGAAAAAGAAAGACGACGAGCACCGCGAGAGCCGCACCTTCGAGCAGCGTATGCATCGCGGATTCGTAATTGCCGAGCGTGAATTCGATTGTGGAATCGATCTTCTCGAACGTCACCTCCGGGTGCGCGGCGGCGAGCTTCTCGAGCGCCTCCGCTACGCGGGCCGCGACCACGATGTCGCTTTCACCCTTTGCCCGCACGATGGTGAAGGCAACCACGTCCCGACCGTTCAGCGAAGCGAAGGTGCGGCGCTCCTCGGTGGCGTCGCTCACAGTGCCGAGCTGATCGAGGCGAACCTTGCGGCCGCCTGGCAGCGTGACCGAAGTGGCCGCGAGGCGCTCTACGGTGGTGGCGCTTGCCAGCGCCCGGATGGATTGCTCTGCTCCCCCGAGCCAGCCGCGCCCGCCCGCAAGATCGGTATTCGTCGCGTGAAGCTGCGCATTCACCTCGCCCGCCGAGATACCGAGTGCGATCAGCCTGTCAGGGTCGAGCGAAACGCGGATCTCCCGCTTTACGCCGCCTACGCGAGACACCTGCGCGACGCCGCGCACGCCTTGCAGCCTCCGCGCGGCCGTGTCGTCGATGAACCACGACAGCTCTTCGAGCGTCATCGACGGCGCCGACGCGGCATAGGTGACGATGGGCAGCCCCTCGATGTCGAGCCGCTGGGTGATCGGTTCGTTGATGGTGCGCGGCAAGTCCTGGCGCACCTTCGACACGGCGTCCTTCACGTCGTTGACGGCGCGGTCGGTATCGGTGCCGAGCTGGAATTCGATGGTCGTGACGGAGGAACCGTCCGTAATCGATGACGTCACGTGCTTCACGCCCGTGACGCTCGCGACGGTGTCCTCGACGCGCTTCGTCACCTGCGACTCAAGTTCGACCGGCGCCGCACCCGATTGCGTTATGGTGACGGTGACGATCGGAATATCGATGTTGGGAAAGCGCGTAACGCCAAGGCTGAAAAATGAGATAAGCCCGAGCGTCATCAGAACGAGGAACAGGACGAGCGAGGGAATTGGCCTGCGGATCGCCCAAGCGGAAACGTTCGTGCTCATTTCGCGATCCCTGGCGAGGACGCGGTGGCGGCCGTTTGCGTTTCGACGAAGTGGGGAGCGATCGCGTCGCCATCGCGCAACAGCGAGGCCGCGCGCATGACGACCACCTCGCCTTCGGCAAGCCCTTCGCGGATTTCGATGCTGTCACCCGAAAGAAGGCCGGGCTTCACGGCGCGCTCGCGCACCTTGTCGTCGGCGACGACGAGCAACGTCGCGCTGTCGTTCTTGTAAAGGACCGCCGTCGCCGGGACGCCGACCGCGTCGCGCTTGCCCGCGCTGATGAGCGCCTGCGCAAAGGTGCCGATGCGCAGGTCCGCGGCGTTGCCCAGCGAGATTCGAACGCGGCCCAGGCGGGTGGTCGGGTTTACTTCCTGTGAGACAAGCCGCAACTGACCTTCACGCGCGCCCAGCCCCTCGATCTCGACCCGCGCGCGCTGACCGGCCCTCAGCTTCGCCATATGAAACTCGGGCACTTCCGCGTCGAGTTCCACCTCGCCGTCCCTGATCACGCGGAAAAGCGGGTCGCCCGTCGCAGACGACACGGCGCCGACGCGCGCGGTGCGGCGGCTCACGATACCGGCGGCGGGCGAGCGAATGTCGGTTCGAGCCAGCTTCACGTCGAGTTCGCGGCGCTGCGCCTTGATCAGAAGCTGCTCGGCATCGGCGAGCTTGAGCCCCTCGCGCTGAGCCGCGAGCCGCGCGCGCGCGGTACGGAAGGCTGCGTCGCGTTCGTCGAAGGTGGCTTGACTGACGGTGCCAGACTCGCGCAGCGGCTTGACCCGGCTGAACGAGTCCTCGGCCTGCCTCAGCGTGGCCTCGCTTTCCACGATCTGGTTTTTTACCTGCTCGATGGCCGCTTGCGTTTTCGCGAGCGAAGCGGCGTTCTGCGCGATCTGCGCTTCGATTATGTCGCGTGACAGGCGGGCGAGAACCTGCCCCTCGGCGACGGTGTCGCCTTCTTCCGCGAGAAGCTCCGTGAGTCGCAGCCCATCGATCTCCGGGCCGACCAGCACCTCTTCCCGAGCGACAAGAGAACCTGTCACAAGAAGGTTATCCACAAAAGATATCGAGCGCGCTTCGGCGACTGTCACGACCGGCGCTCTCGTCTTTCGAGGGCCGTCGTCCGCCAATGCCCCGCCCGCCGCGGCCAGCGCAGGAAGAATGACGACGAGCAACCTCGCGAGTAAGCTGCGTCCGAAATAGTCGAGCGCCATGGCGGAAGACATCTTTTTTTCCAATGATCGTTACACGGGCGGGATGCCCCAAGCGAGAGCCGCGCGTCGCGGGCATCGCCCTTCATTCGCGGTGAGCAAATGAAGCAGATTATTGATCGCACTCCATTTGCCGACAAAACAGAAGCCGGAACCGTTTATGCTTCAGTTCGAGGCGATGTTATGTCCTTGTCGTAGCGCCCACTGTTCATTTGGGGGCTCATCGAGGTCAAGGATTGCACCCGTGTCGCGGACGGTCGGGCGCGCGAGCAAGGCCGCAGGCGTAAGCCCCAGCACCGGATGGTGCCAGCGCGGCACCGCTTCCGCGAGGGGGCGAAGAACGAATGCCCGTTCATGCGCCCGAGGATGCGGCAGGATGAGCTTCGCGTCTTTTGCGGGGTGGCCCATCAGCCAGTTGCGGACAAGGCCCTTATAGCTTACGATGTCAAGATCGAGAGGCCGTGGTGCCCATCGGTGATCGGCGTGATGATGCTTGATGGTGAGAATTCGCCCCGCTTGCGCCTCAATCCGCTTCAAAACTCGTAACAGTGCATCCGCAGGCAACGATGAGTCGACGGACGCAACCGCGTTTAGAAAGTCGGGCTGATTGATCTCGCCGTGCGCCTTCGTCCGATAGAGTTTCGACGTTCTCTCTATTTTTATGCCGCGTGAAGCAAGTTCCTGGACCGCACGCTGGAGAGTCTCCTGGGGCGATCCCCAAGGCCCGGACAGATTGGACCCGAGTGCGATTATGATGCTGCTTTGAAACAAAATGCCTTGATTTGCACTCATATATTGAGCCATCAATGTTTCTTTCGCCTGATTGGGGAATGATAGCCCTTAGAAACTACTTAGAATGCAACAAGACGTTCGCAGCCAAGGTAACCGGATGAATTTCTACTCGACCGAGCGAATTGCTCTCTTCATAGACGGGGCGAACCTTTATGCCACGGCTAAAGCTTTGGGCTTCGATATAGATTATAAACGACTTTTAAATCTTTTCCGCAACAAGGGCGTTTTGCTGCGAGCGCTTTATTATACCGCTCTGGCAGAAGAACAAGAATATTCATCCATTCGGCCTTTGATCGATTGGCTCGATTATAACGGCTATTCGATGGTCACGAAGCCCACGAAGGAATTTACCGATGCCTCCGGGCGCCGGAAGATCAAGGGCAACATGGACATCGAACTCGCCGTCGACGCCATGGAGTTGGCGGAGCATCTCGACCACATCATCCTTTTCTCGGGCGACGGCGATTTCCGCACGCTTGTGGAAGCGCTCCAGCACAAGGGCAAGCGCGTGAGCGTCGTCTCGACATTGACGACCCAGCCGCCCATGGTCGCGGACGAGCTTCGCCGGCAGGCGGATCAGTTCATCGACCTCGCGGACCTTCAGAAGGACATCTGCCGGACCCAGCGCGGCGAAAACGGCCGCGAATATCAGGCGCATATCCACGAGCAACGGCATCATGAGCGCCTCGCCGCCGCCGCGCTGCGCGATACTCAGGTGGATGCGGATTAGCGATAGGCACAGGGGCTGACTTATGTCGCCGTGCCCCTGAGCCGCCGCTGGCGCCGCGCTACATTATGGCGAGCGAACCGGAGCCCGATTGCCTCTTCTGCCCGAGGCTCGCAGATTTTCGCCGCGTCAACAAGGCCGGTCACCCCGATTGGTTCAACGCGCCGGTTCCGTCCTTTGGCTCCCCCGATGCTTCACTCCTGATCGTCGGTCTCGCGCCCGGTCTTCGAGGCGCAAACCGCACGGGTCGTCCTTTCACCGGCGACTATGCCGGAGTGTTGCTTTATGAGACGCTGCTGGACTTCGGCTTCGCGTCGGGCACCTACGATGAGCGGGCCGACGATGGACTTTCGTTGCGCGCCTGTCGCATCACGAACACCGTGCGATGCGTGCCGCCGGAGAACAAGCCTACGCCGGCGGAAGCGGCGGCCTGCCGGGGCTTCCTTGCAGCGACAATTCGGGAAATGCCAAACCTGCGTGCGATCCTTGCGCTCGGCCGAATCGCCTTCGACGGGACGTTGCGCGCGCTGGACATCAAACCCTCGCAGTACAAATTCGCTCATGGTTCCGCGCTCGATCTTCACGACGGACGTAAACTTTTCGGTAGTTACCATTGTTCACGGTATAATACGAACACCGGCCGTTTAACGGCGGAAATGTTCAGGGATATCTTCGGAAAAATCGCGGCCTATCTTGAGAGCGCCGCAAAAGAACAGAGCCAAGGCAATGCTGGAAGTTACCACCGATAAGGTTGCGCATGTCATCCTTCGCGCTCGTGAACTCGACGTGAAGACCGCCGCATGGGACGACGACGCGGACAGCGACGACGCGACGAGCGATTCGATCCTCGAAGACCTTCCTGACGACGCAACGCGGCAGGAACTCCGCGAATTTCTTGACAGCCTGAACGAGGACGAACAGGCAAGCCTGATTGCCCTGGCCTGGATCGGTCGCGGCACATATGCGCCGGGCGAACTCGACGACGCCATCGCGACGGCCAAGGCCGAGCACGGAAACAATCCGGTCGACTATCTTTTCGGGCTGCCGCTTTTGCCGGATTATCTCGAAGACGCGCTCGACCAACTCGGCTATTCGGTTGAAGAGGCTGAAGAAGATATCGTCCGCCGGACCTGACGATCGAAGGGTCTGCGCTCACGCCTGTATCGGCGTCGCGCGGAAATTTTCTGCCGCTCTGAGGGTTCAAGAAAGGGCGATGGACGACCTATTTCGCTTCAAGTGAGCGGGCTGTCATTTGCAATTCGTCAAGCCTTCCTTAAATGTTCAGACGGAGTTGCCTGGCTTTTGAGCACCATCCGACAGGGGGCAAGCTGACTCGGATTGCGGTCTGTCAGTCGGATGCGATGCAAATCGGATCGGTTTCCGGCGCTCCCGGCGAGGCTTGGCGATGTCGTTATATTTCACTTCGGACACGCATTTCGGTCACAAGAACATCATTCAGACCTGTAATCGCCCTTTCGCAAGCGTCGACGAAATGGACGAAGCGATGGTCGCCCGCTGGAACCAGCGCGTCGGGCCCGATGACACCGTCTTTCACCTCGGCGATTTCTGCTTCCGCAATTTCCTGGGCGCTGACACTTAACGGCGCGATCCACCTCGTCCAGGGCAACCACGACGCGGAGACGCTGAAGCATCACGCCGGGCTTTTCGCGAGCGTGAGCCTTATTAAGGAGATCGAGGCGGGCGGCCATCGCATCGTGATGTGCCATTATCCGATGCGTGAGTGGGATGGTTCCTGGACAGGAAGCTGGCACCTTTTCGGCCATGTGCATGGTCGGCTGAACCACGCGCCGCTCGGGTTCAGCCTCGACGTAGCGGCAGACGCGCATGATTTCACGCCGTGGAGTCTGGACGAGATCGAGGCGGAGTTGAAGGATCGCGAAAACCCGTTCGCGGTCCATGAGCGGCCTTTCCGCTCGCAGCGAAGCCCCTCCCGCTGATGCGGCGAACTGACAAACCGACGTGCGAACTGCTGCCGAACCTTGATACGTCCGCTTTGTATCGCAGGCCCGGCGCCGGTGGAGCTATCCGCTTTTGATTGAATCAAAGGCGCGGTCTATCTTGTTGTTCGCGCGCCTTGTCGAAAAAACCGCCGCGCACAGACGCGCTCCACTCGTCGAATGCTCGGCATAAAAGACAAGCGCCGGCCTCGTAGGACGACGCTCGAAAATGAAGCCAAGCGCTGGCTATGCTTTTCCGGAACGGGCCTATGCCCCCTCATTTCCGTCAGCCTCGTCAAAGGCAGCGATCCGGTTGACGGCGATCACGGCTTGGGTGCGGCTGTCGACGCCAAGCTTTTGCAGGATGGCGGAGACGTGCGCCTTCACGGTCGCTTCCGAGACGGAAAGCTCGTAAGCGATCTGCTTGTTCAGAAGCCCCTTGCCCAGCATCGAAAGCACGCGAACCTGCTGCGGCGTGAGCGTCGCGAGGCGCGCGGCCATCTCGCCGAGTTCATCCGGGCTGCTCTCCCCCTGCATTTCATCGGTGAACCAGATGCCGCCGTCGAGGATGGTCTTCACCGCATGCCGGATGCGGTCGACGGGAAGGGACTTCGATATGAAGCCCGACGCGCCGAGATTCGCACAGCGGCGGATCATGCTCGCATTGTCCGTCGCCGATACGATGACCACGGGAATCTGCGGATGCTGGCTCCGAAGATACATGAGGCCGGTCAGACCCGACAGCGAAGCCGCGCCCTTCTCGCCCGGCATTCGCAGGTCGAGCAAGACGAGATCCGCGCCCGGATTGGCCGAAAGCGCATCGAGCAGCTTTTCGACCGAATCCACCTCGGTGATGCTGACGCCGTCCAGAGACGAGCCTAGCGTCTGCTTGAGAGCATCGCGGAAAAGCGGATGATCGTCCGCAATGATGACATGATAAGCGCTCATCGCTTGGTCGCCACAATCGGGCCTGTCGCGCCGCCCGCCTTCTTTCTTCGACGCGAGTCGCGCTTGGCGTGCATGCCTTGCTCGGCTCTCGGTTTCAGATAGGATGACAAGGACCGATTCCCGGGGTTGAACTAAAGATGTAATGAGACTGCAAAACTATGTCCGATGACGACGTTAAGCAAGCTTATTGGCGAAGTATCTCGCGGCTCAGCCTTGGGATGACGGTGACACTCGCAGTGATCATGATCGTCTTTCCGTTTTTTATCCCCGACCTCAACGCGTATCGTTTTCTCCGGTTTCCGCTCGGCTATTTCCTCCTCGCGCATGGGGCGGTCATTTTGCTGGCGATTCTGATATACGGCTTTTTCGGCGGACAGCAGCGCGCGGACCGCGTCCATAACATGACCATCCAGTTCTGACATGACGCTCAATTACAGCACGCCCGCCGTCAACCCGAAGCTCGGCTCCAGTTTCGCGATCTTTGCGAGCGCATATACCTGTCTCGCCCTGATGCTTGTGGTGCTCGAACAGCTCGGCCTGTCGACGCTGACCATCGACCACGCCATCATCGTCGCGCCGGCGATGTTCTACATCGCGATCGGCTTCATGACACGCACCATCACCATCGACGACTTTTTCGTCGCAGGCGAGCGTGTTCCCCCGCTCTACAACGCGCTCGCGCTCAATGCCATGGTGTTTGGCGGCAGCCTGCTCGCGGGCAGCATCGCCGCGTTTTTTTTCATCGGGATTGATGCCATCGCCATTCCCGTCGGGCTCTTCGCGGGGCTCGTGCTCATGGCGGTGCTGTTCGTGCCGCATCTGAGGAAGGCCGGAGCATACACGGTGCCGGGGTTTCTTCATCTCCGCTTCGGGCGAAAAACCATCCGGCTCGCCGCATCGGTTCTGATGATTGCGCCTTGCCTTATCGCCATCGTGGCGGAAATTGCGCTTGGCGGGAAGCTCGTCGGCTACCTTCTGCCGTCCCCCCAGGCGCTCGGCATCGATCTTTCTCCCGCGTCTCTTTTCACGCTGCTCGTCGTGGCGAGTGTCGTCCTCGCCGTCGTGCTGGGCGGCATGCGCGCCGCGACGTGGACGCAATGCGCCCAATTCGTGGTGGTGCTCGGCCTGCTCGCCCCGCTCATCATCGTATCGGTGATAAGGACGAACCTGCCGCTTCCGCAACTCACCTATGGCGGCCAGCTTGAAGACATCAAGGAGCGCGAGGCGTCGAAGGGATTCATCACGACGACGCGGCCGAAAGCCCTGAGCGATGTCTTGCCCGGTCAGACTGCCCAGCCGGTGACGCGTCCCGCCGAGCGCATGTTCAGCGCTCTTTCGCCGGTCGATTTCGTCCTCTTGATCTTTTGTCTCGCGGTTGGCGTCGCGGCGCACCCCAGCTTTCTCCCAAGGCTTTCAACCACACCCACGATTCTCGCCAGCCGCAGGATGTTCGGCTGGGTAACGATGGTCGGCGCGTTCGTGGTGCTCACGATCCCGGCCTATGCCTTCTTCACAAAAGCGATGGCGGTCGAGGCTCTGATCGGCGTGCCCGTTTCGGACCTCCCCACTTGGGCGAGAGCCTTGCAGCAGCTCGGCTTCATCTCGCTGCCCGGCAATCAGTTCGAACAGCTTGGCGGCTCGCAACGAGTCACGTTTCAGCCGGATAGCCTTGCGCTCATCCTGCCGATGGCAGGCCAATTGCCGCGCGTTTTCTTCGGGCTCGCGGCGGCCGCGCTTCTGGCTGCGGTCTCGGCCTGCGCGGCGGGGCATCTCGTGGCACTCGCGAACACCGTGAGCGACGACATCTACCATGGAATACTGAAACGCAGCGCGTCGCCCGCTCGCCGCCTCCTCGTGGCGCGGCTCTCGATGATCGTCTTCGGACTCTTCATCTTCTTTCTGGCGAAAGGCCACGTCGACCCGCTCCGTTGGGCGATGGTTTCGCTCTCGCTCGCGGCGGGGACGTTTTTCGCGGTGCTCGTTCTTTCGGTGTGGTGGCGGAGGCTATCGGCGCAAGGCGCTCTCGCCGGAATGCTGGCGGGGTTCGGCGTCACCGCGCTGTATCTGAGCGCCTCGGGTGCGCCGCTGTTCGGTATCGACCCGCTGAACGCCGCGGTCATTGGCGTGCCGGTGAGTTTCATCTCGGCGGTGATCGCGAGCCTGCTTCTCGGGGCTTCCGACGCTCAGGCGCAGGAGGCGGCGGAAGACCTTCGCGTTCCGGCGGGCGAAACGCTGCAATCGCGCATGGTGCGGCTGTCGTCGCGCACGAAGCCGTCGATCTGACACGCGGCGTCTTCGGGCGGATTGTGTGAGACGCGCGCTTTTGATTTCTCCCGGAGCGATAACGTTCTAGGATGAAACCGGGAGCGTTTCCCTCCTGTCTGATCCGAGGATCGCATGCGCCAAGCCGAGTTCCCCGATGCGTCCAAGCTGCTGCCGCACACGCCCGGCTCTACCGTTGGGCGGCTGCCGCTATTTCCTGACATTTCGCCCTATCGCACGGGCTGGCTCAAGGTTTCGGACCGACACGACATCTATTTCGAGGAGTGCGGTAACCCGGCGGGGAAACCCGCCGTCTGGGTGCATGGCGGACCTGGCGGCGGTTGTAACGCCACCATGCGCCGCTATCACGATCCGTCGAAATATCGCATTGTGCTGTTCGACCAGCGCGGCTGCGGGCGCTCGACGCCGCATGCGAGCCTCGATGAAAATACCACATGGGATCTCGTCGCCGACATGGAGCGGCTGCGCGAGCATCTCGGCATCGACCGCTGGCAGCTTTGCGGCGGCTCATGGGGTTCGACGCTTTCGCTCGCTTATGCGGAGACGCACCCCGAACGCGTAAGCGAGCTTGTGCTTCGCGGCATCTTCCTTTTGCGTCGCGCCGAACTCGACTGGTTCTATCAGGAGGGTACGAGCTGGCTGTTTCCCGACGCGTTCGAGGCGTATCAGGCGCCGATCCCGCCCGCCGAGCGCGGCGATATGATCGCCGCCTATCATCGGCGCCTGACCTCCGCCAATGCAGCCGAGCGTCTGGCGGCGGCGTGCGCATGGAGCATATGGGAAGGAACGACGCTTTCGCTGTTCGCCGACCCGGCGCGTGTGAACCAGTTCGGCAGCGAGTTCTACGCGCTCGCCTTCGCGCGTATCGAGTGCCACTATTTCATGAACCGGGGCTTCTTCAGCAGTGACAACCAGCTCCTCGAAGATGCGGGACGGATCGCGCATCTGCCAGGCACCATCATTCATGGCCGTTACGACGTGGTGACGCCCTTGAAAAATGCGTGGGATCTGGCCAAAGCGTGGCCGAAGGCGCAGTTGCGCATCGTGCCGGATTCCGGGCATGCGGCGAGCGAGCCCGGAATCGTGCATGAGATCGTGAGCGCGACGAACGCTTACGCGGCGGGGAATAGCTAGTGGAGCGAATTTGACATTTGAGTCCCGGTGGCTGCGAACTCTCGCTCAAATGTCAAATTCAAAAGCTCCACGAGAATCATGATGTTGCTAGTGGTCCTTTCGATTCCGACATTTGCTCGCAAGCGTGCTGCAAACGGATGCAAATGTCGGAATCGGACCACTAGCGCTTGTATCCATTCACAATCGCATCGCTCCGGCGCGGAGGTTTGACAGCCCTTCTCACGCGCACCGGCATCCGGTCAACTTGCAGCCGGCGGGACGAAGCGGCATCTTGAGGCCTTGACCCGATCTTCAGACTTGGTGCAAATCGTCGCGATGCTCTTGTCACGCGGTTGATACATTCCTGCTGTAGCGGCTTTCGACATGCCAAGCTATCTCATGTACATCTTCGACGTGGCCGCGGCCTCGCTCGTCACGCTGAACTCGCTCCTGCTGCTGACCATCTTTTCGAGAAGCTTCAAGCTTTGGCCGACACCGGCGGAGCGGAGCTGGCAGCACTATACGTTCTGGCCGCTGTTTCGGGGCGGCCTCGGGCTGACGCTGCTGTTCTCGATTCTCACGGCCAGCTGGCCGGAGAGCGGGCCCGATACGTGGCGCTTTATCGCGGGCATGGTGTGCGTGGCGATAGGCTTCGGCTTCACGATCTACGGCTATTTCGACCTCGGCATCGAAAACACCTACGGCGCTGACGAGGGGCTGGTGACGGGCGGCCTCTATCGCTACAGCCGCAACCCGCAATATGTAGCGTCGATCCTCGGCTTCTTGGGCACGGGCCTGGCCAACGGGTCGGCGCAATCCGCTGTGCTGTGCGGGCTGGCGATCCTGGTCTACGTGATCCTGCCTTATACGGAAGAGCCCTGGCTTGAGCGCGCTTACGGCGATGTCTATGCCGACTACAAGCAGCGCACGCCGCGATTCCTTTGAAGCGAAGGCCGCGTGACCGCGCGGCGGCCGACATGCGAGGGGCTCATGGCCCGTCGGCTCAGGCCCTTGTGCCGCGCCATCGTTACCCTTCGAGCTTTCCACAGGCCTCGCTTTGGTTATGGAGAGAATAGGGTGGCGCGTTGCAACCTTGGGTTTAACTCAATAAAATGCCTCGGTATCCTGAACGAGGTGTTTGATGCCGGTATGGCAACGGATCGTCGCTCGTATTTTCCCCGGGCATATCGAAATGCACAGGCAAGCGGCGGAGGATTTCATCGCTTCCCGTCGCGACCTTATTTTCGTCGAGTACGAAGGGGAAAATTGCAATCATCGCTATTTCGCGGTGAAGCGGAAGCTCTTCGGGCTGCAAAATGAAAATGTCCACCCCCGTTCGGAAAACGCCACACGGAGTTGAGAGTGAGCGGCGGTGACGGCGCGGGCGCACGGCGCGGCGACCGTCGCTTCGTCTTCGCATACGCGCTCACCTTCGCGGCCATCGTGCTTTTCACGGTTTCGCCGATAATCCTTGCCGCCATCGCCTCCGCCATCGCGAAAAACGCGGGCTGCGCGCTCGATGAGGGCAGCATTCATCCGTGCATCATCGCGGGCGAGGATTGGGGCTCGACGCTCTACACCATGGCCATGATGGGCTGGCTCGCGATCGCAACCATCCAGATCGGGGCCATGGCGCTCGCATTCTGGTTCGCCGCGCTTGTCGTCCATGGCGTGGTGCTGCTGCTTCGGCGGGGCCGAAGCCGGAACTGACGTTTAGATCAGCCTGCGTCAGGTAGGACGCGACGCGGCGCAGATAACCAAGGCTTACAGGCGCGCCCCCCTCCGATTTACGGCACGATGATTGTTGGTCGTCTCCGCCTTTGATGGAATCAAAAAACGCGCTCTCGTTCTTTTTCTGCCGTGCGTCTTGCCGGAAAAATCGCTTCACACTTTTCCGGGCGCGCTCTAAGCGGGTTTCTAGCACGGGCAGCAGGCAGAACGGGGCGGCGACGGATGCAAGGCGAAATCGAAGACAGGACAACGCCGCAATCGGCGCGGCGCAGGCGCTTCCGCCGCGCGGCCATCGCGATCCTCCTGTTGTCCGTGCTGCCGATGATCCCGGTGATTTTCGCCGCGAGCATGGCGCATTTCGCGGGCTGCCGCCTCGACGAAAGCGGGGGGCATCCCTGCCTCATCGGCGGTTTCGACGCCGGGCCGGTGCTCTATACGGTCGGCATGGGCTTCTTCTTCATCGCGCTTCTCGCCATGATAGCGGGCGCGGTCGCGGCGGCCATCTGGATCGCCGCCGCCATCTATTATGTCTTGCGCGGGATGTTCGCCGGGCGGTGATCCACCGTCCGGGGCGCCCTCATCCGATGGCAAGGTGAAGGAAGCGCTTGTAGATGCGCGCGAGCGTCTCGATGTCCGCCGTGGCCGCTTGCTCGTCCACCTTGTGCGCGGTGGCGTTCAGGAGGCCGAGTTCGGCGACCGGGCACAGATCCTTGATGAAGCGCGCGTCCGACGTGCCGCCGCCCGTGGAAAGCACCGGCTCGCGCCCCGTCTCGGCATGAACCGCCGCGCCCAGCATCTTCACGAACCCGCCCGGACTCGTAAGGAAGCTGTCGGAAGCCGGATCGAAACTCAGCGTATGTGTCACGTCGGCATAGCGCAGAGCTGCGGCCACCTGCTCTTCGAGCCATACCCTGAGCGATGACTCGGTGTGGAGATCGTTGAAGCGGATGTTGAAGCGCGCCGACGTCTGTGCCGGAATGACGTTCGTCGCCTTGTTCCCGGTGTCGATGGTGGTGATTTCGAGATTCGACGGCTGGAAATGCTCGCTGCCTTCGTCGAGGCGGCGCGCCTTGAGCAGAGTCAGCACTCCGATGAGCGCCGTCAAGGGGTTACGCGCCTTGTGCGGATAGGCGACGTGTCCCTGCACGCCGCGCACGATGAGTTCCGCGCCGAGAGAGCCACGCCGCCCGATCTTGATCGTATCGGCCACGGCATCTTCGGAGGTGCATTCGCCGAGCACGCAGGCATCGGGGCGCTCGCCGCGCGCGATGAGGCGCTCCACCACCTTCCGCGTCCCGTTGATGGCCGGCCCTTCCTCGTCGGCGGTGATGAGGAAACTGATGGAGCCGGTGAGGTCCGGCTTTTCGCGCAAATAGTCGAGCGCCGCCGCCAGCGAGGCCGCGACCGCTCCCTTCATGTCGACGGCGCCGCGCCCGTAGAGCACGCCGTCCACGATCTCGCCCGCGAAAGGCGGAAGCCGCCACGCGGCCTCATCGCCCGGCGGCACGACATCGATGTGACCCGCGAAGCAGATATGCGGTGTGCCGTCGCCGATTCGGGCATAGAGGTTTTCGACGTCCGGCGTTCCGGGTTCGCTGAATCGCAGCCGCTCGCAGGCGAAGCCTGCCGCGCCAAGTTCGCGTTCGAGAAAGGCGAGTGCGCCGGCGTCTTCCGGTGTGACGCTTGCGCAGCGGATCAGGGTTTGGGCGTAGTCGGTGGCGCTTGTCATGCTTGTTCTTGCTTTCCTTGGGCTGCGCGCTCGTTGTCGTGGGGTTTAACACGCTGAGCCGATCAGGGGATCGTTTCCCGCACCTGCCCGCCTTGCGGCCCGCTTGCGACAGCGGACGCCGGAGGCGCGAAGGCTGCTTCCGGCAGGCGGATCTCCTGCAAATTCGGCTCTCTTGCCAGCGAACCGTGCAGGATCATGATCTTCTGCCAGATCTTGTTGCTGAGGGACGCTGTCAATTGCTCGATATCGTTCACTGCATCGAAAATGACGGGATCGCGGATGCTTTGCGCGTAAAGTGCCGCGAACTTGCTGATGAGAGACAGCATTTCCGAGCAATATTCGAGATAGCGGAGCAACTCGCGCGGGTTCAGGTCGCGGTCGGGCGAGGATCGCGTCGGCGGCAGGTTTGCCGCCATGGCCGCCGGATCCTTGTTCATCTGGTGGCTGTCGACGACGTGGGCGAAGGCGCGCAGGCTGTGGAGGCCGCGGAGCGTCTTTTTGCGCTTCATGCGCGTGGCGCGGTTCGTCACGAAGAAGATCACGAGGGCGACCGAGACGGCAACATGAATCGCCGCGCTGACGCCCTGCATCGCCTGAAAGAACTCCTGCTGTTTTGCGAACTGGATTTCGATCCATGGGATGCGGGCGAGGATGAAGACCGTGACCGCGAAGCCGACCATCGTCAGCGCGCCGATGACGAAATCCGCCGCGACGTTGCGCTTCGCGAGCAAACGCGCTTCCTGAGCGATAGCGTGGGCGTATTCGGCAAGGCGCGTGGCCTCACGAGTGAGGCCGCGATCGGGAAAACGCTCGGCCACGCGGTTCTTGAGCTGATAGGCGGACTTGATGACTTCGGTTTCATCAAGGGTCACGAAACGGGGCATGGGGTGCCTTCCCGCCGCTGAAACTGACTATTCGTTTTACAGGAAATGATCTGTGATCCGACCTTCCGGGTCGAACCTTCTCCTGCAACGAAAGCCGCCTTTTCGGGCTTTTCGTGGGCGGCTATGAGGCGGCGACCGGCGCTTTCACGGCTTTCCCGCGAGCGGATCGGGGCCGTATCGGTTCGGCCCTGTTTCGCCCTGCAGGATCCCGAACTGAAGAAATCCCCAGATCAGGGAAGCAAGAAAGAGCAGCCCGATGAAGTTGACCGCGCCCTCGCCGATGGCCGCTTGCGCCGCAAGCCCCGGCGCAAGGCCGAGGGCAAGGAACGGCGCAACGACGAGCAGGATCATCCAGCCGGAAAGCCCCCTGTCATGCAGGCGCTTCACGCCGAGCGCCAGCAGGTTCCATAAAGCAACGCAGAACACGAGCCCGGGAATGAACATCCACCGCGCGATTTCGGCCGCCACCGGCTTCGCCTCGGCGCTGTTGAGCCAGTCGCGGTTGTTCATGTTCTGCACGATTTCCGGGTGCCGGTTGAGGTAGTCTCCGAGGAAGAGAAACGACGCTGTCAGCACCGTCAGCACGACGGTGCTGACGAGCGTCGTCGCCCGCCACCAATGCGCGCGGCTCAGGCGGCCTTCCAATCCGAACAGGATGCTCCAGATGTCGTGATCGCCGCCATGATAGCCGGGCGGAAGCGTATCGGGACCGTGCGCGTTCGGGCCGGGCGTGCCGCGCAGCACGCTCAGTTGCACGAACATGAAGATGGAAAAGCCGGTCAGCACGGCGGCAAGGAAGCCGGACGAGGCAGGCGTTCCCGTGTCGAGCGTATCCGTCATCGGCACAAGCGCCATGGCTATGGAGAAGCCGAAATAAGAATACCAAAGCCAGCGCGGCAAGTTGCGGTCGTGAAGGCGCTTCACGGACAGCGCGCTCATGGGCCAGGCTATGAGGGCGAAATAGCTGAGCCAGACCGGTTCCCACAAGCCCGACTGGTCGGCGGGGCGCTGCCAGACCGCAGGCGCGAGCGGATCGCCGGTCGCGAGCCACGAAAGGAGCGCGGCGAAGGCGAGACCGGCGCCCGTTACCGCGAGACTTCCGCCCCAGTATGTCAGCCGGTTGATGCGGCCGTGAAAGCCGAACAACACTTCGCCCCAACCCATCGGATTCTCCATCGCGCTCCCGGCGCCTTGAGTTTCCCGCATTTCATCGCAGAGCCGGAAGCCCGGTCTGTTGTTGCGGCCTTTTGCGTTTCGCAAGGAAGCGCAGACGGCTCGGTCACCCGTGATTTAACGCCAACACGGCATTTACAAACGCCCGCGACCAGCCCCGTTCAATCGGAACATTCAACGCGCGACACTCTATTCGCGCAGGAGATCGTTGATCGACGTCTTCGAGCGCGTCTTCTCATCGACGCGCTTCACGATCACCGCGCAGTAAAGCGACGGACCCGGCTCGCCTGAAGGCAGGGCCTTGCCCGGCATCGCTCCCGACACGACCACCGAATAAGGCGGCACGCGGCCATAGAAAACCTCGCCCGTCGCGCGATCCACGATTTTCGTCGACTGCCCGAGATAAACGCCCATCGACAGGACCGAGCCTTCGCCCACGATGACGCCCTCGGCCACCTCCGCGCGCGCGCCGATGAAGCAATTGTCCTCGATGATGACGGGGCCGGCCTGAAGCGGTTCCAGCACGCCGCCGATACCCGCGCCGCCCGAAAGGTGCACGTGTTTGCCGATCTGCGCGCAAGAGCCGACGGTCGCCCAGGTGTCGACCATCGTGCCTTCGCCGACATGGGCGCCGACATTCACGAAGGACGGCATCAGCACCACGTTCTTCTCGATGAAGGCGGAGCGGCGCACGATGGACCCCGGAAGCGCGCGGAAGCCGGCGGCGCGAAAGCGCGCCTCGTCCCAGCCCGCAAACTTCGACGGAACCTTGTCCCACCACGGCCCCGGCGCTTCGCCGTCGCCGAGAAGTGTGTTGTCGTTCAGGCGGAACGAGAGAAGCACCGCCTTCTTCAGCCACTGGTTCACGACCCATTCGCCGCCAACCTTCTCGGCCACGCGAGCCTTGCCCTCGTCGAGAAGCGAAAGTGCCGCTTCGACCGCCTCGGCAATTTCACCTTTCTGCCCGAACCGGATGGACTGGCGATCCTCGAACGCGGCGTCGATGACCGCCTTCAAATCATTCGTCATGGGTGGAAACCTCCCGCTTTCTTTCCTGCAAGTGCGTGCCCTCCGGCGACGCCCTCTGTCAAGCCGCTTGGACCGCCTGAAGGATCGCATCCTGCGGCTTAACGCGGTCTTCAGCACACAACCCGAAAGCGCACAGCGCGGTCGGGCGCATCCGCTATTCTGGCCATGAAGTCCCAGAAAACGCGAGTGAGGGGTCTAATGTCAGGTTTCCCGTCCAGGCGCGCGTCGCTTGCTTGTTGTGCGATGCTGGTTTTCGCATTCGGCATCGGAGCGGCGACGGCGGCCGGGTTCGAATGCCCGGAGATCGGCAAGGGCGAGGTGCGGATTTCCCCCGTGCAGGCGAAGGTCTTCACGGACGGCAACTCCGCCGATCTAGCGAACGAGATCACGAGCCTGATCGTAAGCCTCAAGTCCCAGCGGCCCGGCATCGACTATTCGAGCCTTCTCAACGCAGCGATGGCGGCTTACTGCCCGGTCATCGCGGATGCAAAGAACCTCAGCACGCAGGAGAAGTCGGCCCGCATCTGGAAGTTCGAGGCGGTGCTGCGCGAGAGACTCGCCGCCCAGATCTCATCGGGTGGCGATTCGTCGATCCTGGCGCAGGTGGACATCTCGCCGACCGTCTACGAGGCGTTGCGCGAGAAGGCAGCATCGCTCGGCCAAACGCCCTCGAAATACATGGCGTCCATCCTCGACAAGGCGGCATCGGAAGCCGGCCAATAGGTTTGCCTCTGATCCAGCGCGCCAGATAAACTTTGAGACAATTTTGCGGGGAACCGCATGACATCGGGCGTGTCCACCTCACAAGAGCGCGGCGTAACAGCGACCGCGCCGGATGAGTGAGGTGTTCACGACATGACAATCAAAACCATCGCTGGAGCGGCTCTCGTCGCCGCAACACTTGCTCTGCCTGTGCAGTCGGCATCGGCGGCGCCCCTATCGTCTTCTGCCGCCGTTCTGACGCAGGCCGCGGCTCAGTCGGGTGTCGAAAAGGTGCACTGGCGCGGCCATCGCGGCTATTACGGCCACCGGAGATGGGGGCACAGGCACTGGGGCGGCCCTCGCGGACCGTTCTTCGCGCCGTTTGCATATGGTTATTATCCGCGCTATCGGCCCTATCGCTACGGCTACTACCCGCGCCACAGATACTATCGCTACGGGTATTACGGATATCCGCGCTACTACCGCAGCGGCTATTACGGCGGGTGGGGTGCACCGTACTACGGTTACGGGGGCTACGGCTGGGGACGCCCCGGCCTGAGCATCGGCTTCGGCTTCTAGGTATCAGCGGGGCGGGCGTGCCGATCAGGGCGCCCGCCTGCTTTTCGTTTGAAGCGCGGCAGTCTACTGATTTGACGGGTTTGCTTCGGGCGAGCGGGTATTCAATTCGCTCGAAAACGCGCCGGACGACAGGGGAGCCGCATCGGCCGGTTGCGTCTTTTCGGGCTCCGCCTTTTCAGACTGAACCTCGTCGGCGCTAATCGTATCGGATGGCGGCTCGTCCGGTGAAAGCGCGTTCGTTGCCGCCTCCTGCGGCGTGAGTTCGTACAGCAGGAAAGACTCGATATAGATCGACTTTTCCAGCGCCAGCCTTGCCTTGAAGCCCGCTTCAGCGATTTCGCGATCGAAGAAATCGAGATCGGAATCGGACGAGATCATGAGATACATCCGGCCGTCCGGTTTCAGCCGCGCACGCGCCTGACGGAAAAGGCCGCGCAGGTTCAGATTATCCGGCCCCGAATGCCAACCGGCATCGGCGAGATCGCGCGTCTTGCCTGCATGCTTCGGCGGGCTTGAGAAAATGACGTCGAAGATCGGGCGCGCCGGAATCGCATCCATAAGATTGCAACACAGACCTTTCACGTTCGGGCCGTAACCGTTCGCCTCCGCGTTCTGGACGGCGGCGTCGGCGGCGTTCGGGTTGATGTCGAGCGCGAGCACGAAATCCGCGCCCGCGCGTGCCGCCGCCAGCGCGAGAATGCCCGAGCCGGTGCCGATATCGGCAACCACCTTGCCCCTGAGATCGAGGCCGTCGATGAAGTGAGCGAAGGTCTCGCTCGAAATGAAATAGCGCGGATGGAAGACGGTCGGCGGCACCTCCAGCATGAAGCCGGCTGCTTTCGCGCGCTGCGTATCATCGTGGTTCAGCACGAAATGATAGGACAGATAGTGCAGCGTGCTGCGCAGGGCCTTGCGAAACGCCGACTGCGGACGCCCGCGCCTGTCGAGCGCCGAGGGCGCCGCGCCACCAGCGGCGACCGGATTATGCGAAGCCTGTCCCAATACCTGATCCATGACGAACACCCCTGCGGTTAGCGTTAGCGGTCTGAAAGCTGTGCGTGCTTGTCGCGCCATGCGGCGAGACGAAGGAACGGCAGGACGACGCGCTGCGCCATCGAGGGCCCGCGCGCCGGAAGACGTCGCGGCTCGTCCCGTTGCGCGGTTTCGTCAGCCAGCGCGCCGCGAAGACGCGCGAGTTCCGTGGCAACGGGGTTCCATTCACGCCAGGCCGCCAGGGCTTCTTCCGCAAGGAGGCCGCTAACGACTTCGGGCGCGGGGCCGAAGATCGGCAATTGCCGGCCCAGTTCTTCGTCGTGGAGGATCGTCCATTTGGAGACGCCTCCCATCGCGGGCGAGGCGAGCGCATAGGCGACGCGTCCGACCCAGGCTTCGCGAATGCAGAAGGAGCACATCGCGCACGGTTCGACGGTGGAATAGAGCGTCGACCGGGCAAGTCCCCCACGGCCAACGGCCTTCAATGCGGCGGCAATTGCGATGATTTCGGCATGACGGGAGAAGTCGGCGTCGCGCATCGCGCGGTTCCCCGCTTCGGCGACGATTTCGCCATCGAGCGCAACGAGCGCGCCGAACGGATAATCACCGTCCCGGGTCGCTTCCCGCGAAAGCTCGATGCACCTGAGCATCATCGCCTCGTCGGCCGCATTCCACCATGCCATGACGCAGACCCTTCCCGCCGCCGCCCCCGACGTCACACGCCGGAAGCACGAAAAACTCTCGACCATTTATAGGGATAATGGCTTCAGGCTGGCTTAAGCGGGGACGGACAGAATCGTGCGCTGTCTTGTCGATCCGTTTTTCATATCGGTGCGGGACGTTTTGCGGATCGGCTTCGCAACTTCTGCGGGGCGGCAGGGGTGCCTTAACATCTTTTAATTTGGCGGCAAGTGGTTTGTAATATTCGCCTTCTTATATCAATGAGACGACGTAAATGTTTCAGGGGACAGCTGACCGATGGCTACAGGACAACTAGAAGATGCGCGGATAGGCAAGCGGGCCTACGGACGCGTGAAGTCAGCGGGCGCCTTTCTCGGCGCAGGGCTTCTCGGCGCGGGCCTGCTGACGGCGATGCCCGCCGTGCCCTTCCACAGCGGGGCCGCATTTGCGCAGGAAGCAAAGCAGGGGCCGCTGCCCGGCTCGCCTCCCACATTCGCCGATCTCGCGGACAAGGTCCGTCCGGCCGTGGTGAGCGTGAACGTAAAATCCCGCGGCACCGCCGGCGAAACCTCGCAAAGAGATTTGCCCGACCTTCCGCCGGACCACCCGCTGCGCGAGTTCTTCGACCAGTTCAAGCATAACCAGCCTGAGCGCCGCCCCTCCCGTGCGCAAGGTTCCGGGTTCCTCATCTCACCGGACGGCTATGTGGTGACGAACCACCACGTTGCCGACAAGGTGGACGAGATCGAGATCACCTTCGAGAACGAAGAGAAGTACAAGGCGAAGGTCGTCGGCTCGGATGCGCGCACCGATATCGCGCTGTTGAAAATCGACTCCAAGAAGAAGTTCGACAACTGGCTCGAATTCGAAGACACCCCGCCGCGCGTCGGCGACTGGGTGCTGGCGGTCGGCAATCCGTTCGGACTCGGCGGCACGGTGACGGCGGGTATCGTCTCGGCGAATGGCCGCGACATCGGCTCCGGTCCTTATGACTTCCTCCAGATCGACGCGGCGGTAAACCGCGGCAATTCCGGCGGCCCCGCTGTGGACCTCAAGGGCCGTGTCGTCGGCGTGAACACCGCGATCTATTCGCCGTCGGGCGGCAGCGTCGGCATCGCGTTCGCCATCCCTGCTTCCACCGCCAAGGACGTCGTCGACAAGCTTCGCGACAAGGGCAAGGTGTCGAGCGGTTGGCTCGGCGTTCAGATCCAGAATCTCGACGAGAATATTGCCGAGAGCCAGGGGCTGAAGACCGCGAAGGGTGCGCTCGTCGCGAAGATCATCGCGGATGGCCCCGCCGCGAAATCCGAACTCAAGGCCCGCGACGTGATTCAGCAGGTTAACGGTCGGTCCGTCAGCAACTCGCGCGAACTCGCCCGCACCATCGCAGCCCTTCCGCCCGGCGCCGATGCAAAGCTTCGCGTTTTCCGCAATGGCGAAGAACGCGAAGTCACGGTCAAGCTCGGCGAATTCCCCGCTAACGACAAGCTTGCCTCTCTTCAGGGCGGAAATGACGACAGCGACAGCAGCGCTTCAGGCAAGGAGCTGGAAGACCTCGGCCTGACGCTCATCCCCGCGCCCGAGTTTCCCGGCGCCAAGACCAAGGAAGGCGTCGCCATCGTGAACGTCGATCCGAACTCCAAGGCCGCCGACCAGGGTCTGCGCCGCGGCGACGTGATCGTCGAAGTGAACGGCAAGACGGTCTCCTCGCCCGACGACGTCGTGGACGGCATCCGCGACGCGCGCCAGAAGAACAAGAAAAACGTTCTGCTTCAGGTGAGGAGCCGCGACCAGCAGCGCTTCATCGGCCTTCCCATCGACAAGTCCGACGAAGACAAGGAAAGCGAAGCCAAGGAGTCTACGGGCTCCGACAAGAACAAGGGCAAGCGCTAGTGGAGCGAATTTGACATTTGAGTCCCGGTGGCTGCGAGCTCTCGCTAGCAAGCGTGCTGCAAACGGATGCAAATGTCGGAATCGGACCACTAAGGCTGGCCGGAAATGCCGCCTCGGGGCGGCATTTCCCATGATGATCGGTGAAGGCCGACGACATCGTCATCGGCCTTCCTCTTGAGCGGCGGACACAAGCAAGGTGAACCATGCGGGTTCTGATCGTTGAGGATGATCGCACTGCGGCCGATTTTCTGGCCAAGGCGCTCGGTGAGGCCGGATTTCAGACCGAGATCGCGGGCGACGGCGAGACCGGTTTTGACAGTGCCACATCATCCAAATTCGGCGTTCTGATCGTGGACCGCATGCTGCCGAAGCTCGACGGTCTGACGCTCGTAGAGCGGCTTCGCGAGCGCGGCGACAGCACGCCGGTGCTGATCCTCTCGGCACTCGGCGCCGTGGACGACCGTGTGAAGGGTCTTCGCGCGGGTGGCGACGACTACCTGCCGAAACCGTACAGCCTCGTGGAACTCGTCGCGCGCGTCGAGGCGCTTGCTCGGCGCGGTCCCACCGAACGCGCAGTGACGACCTACACGGTCGGCGATCTCGTGCTCGACCGCTTGTCTCACAAGGTATCGCGCGGCGGCGAAACCATCGTGCTCCAGCCGCGCGAATATCGGCTGCTCGAATATCTGATGAAGCATGCCGGGCAGGTGGTGACGCGCACCATGCTGCTCGAAAACGTGTGGGATTATCATTTCGACCCCCAGACGAACGTCATCGACGTGCATATTTCCCGGCTGCGCAGCAAGATCGACAAGGGGCAAGGCAAGCCGCTTCTGGAAACCGTACGCGGCGCGGGTTACATGATCCGCGATGAGCGTCGCTAATTTCGTAAAACAGATTCCCCGCCTCGTTCTCGCGACGCCGTTCCGGCTGTTCGCGATCTATGTCTCGCTGTTCTGCGTCGCAGTCGCCGCAGTCTTCATCTATGTGAACGTGGCGATGCAGGGATTTCTTGCGCACGAGGCGGAAGCAGCGGTCCAGACCGATTTCGACTTCCTCGCCGCGCGCTACAACGAAGGCGGACCGGCCGCGCTCGGCCCGGCCATCGCGGAGCGTTCCGCCGCGTCCAACAACGGCCTCTATCTTCTCACCGACGCCAACGGCCGCTGGCTCGCGGGCAATCTCGAAGCCGTGGCGGCCGATCTCTGGGCGACGCAAGGCGCGGCCCAATTCGCCTATCGCAAGCGCGGCAGCGATGTGCGGCAGCGGCAGGCGTTCGGCGTCGTGACGCGTCTGCCGAACGACCTCCATCTCATCGTCGCACGCGACATCGAAAACCAGGAGACGCTGAAGCGCCTGCTGCGCACCGCGTTTCTGCTCGGTTATGCGCTGATCATCGCCATCGGCGCGGCGGGGGCCGTGATCGTGAGCCGCCGCATGCTGCGCCGCGTGGACGAAGCGTCGAGCACCGCCCGTGCGATCATGCAGGGCAATCTCGCGCAGCGCGTTCCCGTGAGGGGGCGCGCCGACGAGTTCGACCGCCTCTCGGAAAATCTGAACGCGATGCTCGACCGCATCCAGGATCTCATGATCGGACTGAAGAACGTATCCGACAACATCGCGCACGACCTGAAGACGCCGCTTCATCGCTTGCGCACGCGGGCGGAACGCGCGCTCCAGTCGAGCCCCTCGCCCGAGAAACTCACCGAAGCGCTGGGCAGCGTCATCGAGGAGGCCGACACCCTGATCCAGACTTTCGACGCGCTGCTCAGCATCGCGCGGCTCGAAGCGGGCTCGCGGTCGGAGAGCTTCGGGCCGCTGAATGTCTGCGCGCTCCTGAACGACGTCGCCGAGCTTTATGAGCCCGCGGCGGAAGAACAGGGTCTTTCGCTCGTCACCACCTGCGCCTCCGACGCCGTCATGATCGCGGGCGAGAAGCACCTCATCGTGCAGGCGGTAGCGAACCTGCTCGACAACGCGATGAAGTACGCCATCCAGCCCGCCCCCGAGGGTGGGGCAAAACATCCCGCTGTTGAACTCGGCCTTGAGGACCGGGGCGATTTCATCGACATCCTTGTTTCAGACAATGGGCCGGGCATACCCGAGGCGGACCGCGAACGCGTGCTCCAGCGCTTTGTGCGTCTTCAGCCGAGCCGGTCGATTCCCGGCAGCGGGCTTGGCCTGTCGCTCGTCGCGGCGGTCGCGCGCCTGCATGAAGGGTCCGTCTCGCTCGAAGACAACGGGCCTGGGCTTCTCGTGCGGCTGCGGCTGAAGAAGAACCTCGTCGCGGCGTCGCAAAAAGCGCCCGGCGAAGAAGCCGAAATGGTGACGCATGCAGCCTGATCCCGCAGCGCTTCAAAACCGCCTCACGCCAACCCCGCTCGACAACGCGGAGGGCACCGGGCGTCAAAGGGCGGATCGCGCGATGGCCGCGCTCAAGGCCGTTCGGCCCGAGGCCGCTTTCGACGACAAGACGCTCGCGTTCCTGTCCGGCGTGTTTGCGGGGTCGGAATTCCTTTTCGGTCTCGCCGAACGCAACCCGGAGCGGCTTTTTGAGACGCTGGAAACCGCGCCCGAAGCGCGCTTCGACGCCGTGCTGGCCCGCGTCGCGGACGAAGCGGCGACGACAACCAGCCAGCGCGAGCTGATGACCGCGCTTCGCATCGCGAAGGCAGACCTTGCGTTTCTCGTCGCGCTCGCCGATCTCGGCGAGGTTTGGAGCGTGGACGAAGTCACGCGCCGCCTGACGGATGCAGCCGACGCGCTTGTCGGCCATGCGGTGCGCTTCCTGCTCGCCCGCGCCATGGAAGTGCGCAAGTTCTTCCCGCCGGACCATACGCGCCCCGAGGAGGGCAGCGGCTTTATCATTCTCGGCATGGGCAAATACGGCGCGCACGAGCTGAACTATTCGAGCGACATCGACCTCATCATCTTCTATGACCGCGAAACCGCGCCGCTCGGCGACGGCGTCGAGGCGCAGCCCTTCTTCGTGCGGCTCGTCCGCGACCTCGTCACCATCCTGCAGGAGCGCACGGCGGACGGCTACGTGTTCCGCACCGACCTGCGCCTGCGGCCCGATCCGGGTTCGACGCAGGCCGCCATCTCCACCGACGCGGCGTTTCGCTATTACGAAAGCCAGGGCCAGAACTGGGAACGCGCCGCCATGATCAAGGCGCGCCCCGTGGCGGGCGACATCGCGGCGGGCGATGCGTTTCTGAAGTCGCTCGCGCCTTACGTCTGGCGCAAATATCTCGACTACAACGCGATTTCCGACATTCACGCCATGAAGCGGCAGATCCACGCCGCGAAGGGGCACGAGAAGATTGCGGTCGCCGGGCACAATCTGAAACTCGGGCGGGGCGGCATCCGCGAGATCGAGTTCTTCGTACAATCGCAGCAACTCATCGCGGGTGGCCGCCAGCCGCCGCTGCGCACGCGCCGCACGATCACCGGCCTGAAACTTCTGACGGATTACGAGTGGATCACGCCGCAAGTTCGCGACGACCTTTCGGACGCCTACCGCACGCTGCGCCGCATGGAGCACCGCCTGCAAATGGTGGCGGACCAGCAGACGCATTCGCTTCCGTCCTCCCCCACCGAACTCGAACGCTTCACGCGCTTCGCGGGTTATGCGGACGAGGCGCGTTTCGAGCGGGACATGCGCTCCACCATGATGATGGTGCAGGAGCATTATGCGGCGCTCTTCGAGAAGACGCCCCAGCTGACCGCGCCGCAAGTCGGCGGTGGAAATCTCGTCTTCGCGGGCGATGTCGAAGATCCCGCCACGCTCACCACGCTTGGCGCGATGGGCTTCAGGAACCCATCCGGCGTCATCGCCATGGTGAAGGGCTGGCATTATGGCCGCTATGCCGCCATGCGCAGCGCCCGCGCGCGCGAGATCCTGACCGAGTTTACGCCCGCGCTCCTCGAATCCTTCGGCAAGACGGGCGACCCCGATCTCGCACTCTCCACCTTCGACAAGTTCCTCGCCGAGGTGCCGACCGCGCTTCAGCTCTTCTCGATGCTGCGCGCGAACCCGACCTTCCTTCAGCTTCTCGCGCAGATCATGGGGTCCGCGCCGCGTCTCGCCCGCATCCTCTCGCGCCGCCGCCGCATCATGGAGGCGCTGCTCGACCCGGACGGCTTCGGCGAGGCGCCGACACCGGACGAAGTGCGCAACCACATCCGCCGGGACATCCTCGCCGCCGAAACTTACGACGACCGCCTCGACCGCGCGCGTGTCGTCGGGCAGGAGCGTATGTTCCTCGCGGGCGTCGAACTTCTTTCAGGCCGTATCGATCCGCGCGAGGCCGGCGCAACCTACTCACTGATTGCTGAATCGGTCATCGAGGCGCTTCTCGACGCGGTTCAGGAGCGCTACGGCGCAGACATGCCCGCCCCTGCGGTTCTCGCGATGGGCAAGCTCGGCGGGCGCGAGACGACGGCCTCATCGGATGTCGATCTCATCGTGGTTTACGATGTTCCGCAGGACAAGGCGCAGGCCGCGCCCCAGCATTATGCGCGCCTGACACAACGCCTCATCGCCGCGCTCTCCGCGCCGACGCCCGAGGGCGAGCTTTACGCCGTCGACATGCGGCTGCGACCGTCCGGCAAGGCGGGCCCGGTCGCCGTTCGGCTCGATGGCTTCCTGTCATACCAGAAGAACGAGGCCTGGACTTGGGAGCACCTCGCGCTCACCCGCGCGCGGCCCATCGCGGGCCCGCCTGAGCTTCGCGAGCGGCTTTGCGGCGCGATCCGCGACGTGCTGACGCTGCCGCACGACCGGGCAAAGACTGCGGGCGATGTCCTCGAAATGCGCGCGCTCATCGAGAAGGAAAAGGGCACGCGCGACCTCTGGCAGATCAAGACGTTCAACGGCGGCCTGATCGATGTGGAGTTCATTGCGCAGTTCCTTCAGGTGGCGCATGCGGACCGCCTGCCGGAGATCCTCGACCAGAACACGGAGGCCGCGCTGAAGAAGCTTGTCGCGGCTGGCGTGCTCGACCCGGAAGACGGCAGCAGGCTGATCCATGCCGCCGAGCTTTTCAACGACGTCTCCCAGATCCTCCGCCTGTGCACGGAAGGCGCTTTCGACCCGGCCACTGCGCCATGCGACCTCATCGAGGCGTTGCTGCATGTCACCGGTGAGCCGGATGTCGCGCGCCTCGAAGAGCGGCTGCGCGATACCTATGCCGAGGTTGCCGCCCTGTTCCCGAAGCTCGTCCGTTAACCGACGCATCAAAGGCGGCGCTTCCAACCGTGGATCGTCCGGGCGCTTCCGTTCTGCGACGCAACAGAAGCCCGGCCGAGGTGTTCTCGCGTCGGACGATCGCCTTCCGTCATGGCGTCTTTGCATCGAACCTTCGGCGAAAAAGCATGCGAATAAGTCGATCGTTCACAGAAGCTTAGAATGCTTTTGAAACCGAACGCCCGCACAGTGAGCGCCGCGACAGAACGCAATTCGCGCCATGCGCAACGAGGACGGAAGATGGCCCGCATCATTGTTGTCGACCCCTTCGATTATGTCGTCTTCGGCGGCACGGGCGATCTCGCCCGGCGCAAGCTTTTCCCGGCGCTCTATCACCGCGACTTCGACAACCAGCTGCCAGAAACCGCGCGCATTATCGGGGTGGCGCGGCGCGACGAGACGACGGAGAGCTATCGCGCCGATGTGGAAGACGCGATCCGCGCCTCTCTGCCGGAAGGGGATATCGACGGCGAGACGCTCGGCCGCTTCCTCTCGCGCGTCGTCTATGTGCGCGCCGACGGCATGAGCGACGATGGCTGGGACGAACTCGCGGGCGTGCTCGAAGAGCGCCGCGATTGCATTCGCGTGTTCTACCTCGCCACCGCCTCGAACCTCTTCGGCCCGCTCTGCCATCGCATCAAGAGCCATGGCCTCATCACGGACAAGACGCGGCTCGTGCTCGAAAAGCCGTTAGGACACGATCTCGACTCCTCACGCGCCATCAACGAAGCGGTCGGGCAGGACTTCCCGGAAGATCGCATCTACCGCATCGACCATTACCTCGGGAAGGAGACGGTGCAGAACCTTATGGCGCTGCGCTTCGCGAACGTGCTGTTCGAGCCGCTCTGGAACGCCGCGCATATCGATCATGTGCAGATCACCGTCGCCGAGACGCTGGGGCTCGGAAGCCGCGCGAAATACTACGACCAGGCGGGCGCGCTGCGGGACATGGTGCAGAACCATATGCTGCAGATGCTATGCCTCGTGGCGATGGAGCCGCCGACCTGCATCTGGGCAGACGCTGTCCGCGACGAGAAGCTGAAAGTGCTGCGCGCGCTGAAGCCCATAGGGGGCCGGGAAGCATTGCACGTTACCGTGCGCGGCCAATATCGCGCGGGCGCGGCGGACGGGCATGCCGTGCCGGGCTATCAGCAGGAACTCGGGCCGGGCGCGGCGACGAGCCAGGCGGAAACCTTCGTCGCCCTGAAGCTCGAAATCGACAACTGGCGCTGGGCGGGCACGCCGTTCTACCTGCGCACGGGCAAGCGGCTCCCCGCGCGGGTTTCGGAGATCGTCGTCACGTTTCGCCCGATCCCGCATTCGATCTTCAGCCGCGACGCGGGGCCGGTGGTGCCGAACCGGCTCGTCATCCGCCTTCAGCCGGACGAAGGCATCAAGCTTTGGCTCATGATCAAGGATCGCGGACCTGGGGGGATGCGGCTTCGCAACGTGCCGCTCGACATGACCTTCCGCGAGGCTTTCGGCCAGCGGAACCCGGACGCGTATGAACGCCTTTTGCTCGACGTGGTGCGGGGCAACCAGACGCTGTTCATGCGCCGCGACGAGGTGGAAGCCGCATGGCGCTGGATCGATCCGATCCTTGCAGCGTGGGACGCGAGCAAGGAGCCCGTGAAGCCCTACACGGCGGGTTCGTGGGGCCCATCGGCTTCGATTGCGCTGATCGAGCGCGACGGCCGCACCTGGTATGAGGAGGATTCATGAGCGCGATCATCGAGCGGCATGATTTCACGGACGGCGGCGCGCTCGCGGAAGCACTGGCGCAACGGGTGGCGGACGCGCTAGAGGCCCGCATCGGCGAATTCGACCGCGCGTCGATTGCCTTGTCGGGCGGGCGCACGCCCCCCGCCTTTCTTGACGCGTTGTCACGCAAAGTGCTGCCATGGGATCGCGTGTGGATCACGCTCGTCGATGAGCGCTGGGTGCCCGAAAGTTCGGATCGCTCGAACGCGGGGCTCGTGCGCGCACATCTTCTACAAAACGAGGCCGCGGCTGCGCATTTCGTGCCGCTCGTGAACGAGGCGCCGACCCCGGAAGCGGGGCTGGAAAAAGCCGAGGCGCTTCTGGAGCCGTTGCCATGGCCGCTGGCGGTTTGCGTGCTTGGCATGGGTGGCGACGGACACACGGCATCGTTTTTCCCGCACGCTGCGGGCCTCGACGCCGCGCTCTCGCCGCAGCCCGGTGCGCGCCTCGCCGCCACGTCCGCTGACGCCGCCGGAGAGCCGCGCATTACCCTGACGTTGCCGGTCATTCTGGACGCCTCGCTGATCGCGCTCCACATAGAGGGCATAGCCAAATTGCGGGTTCTGGACACGGCGCGTGCCGCTGGCCCGGTCGAAGACATGCCCGTCCGCGGCGTGCTTCGGGCGTCGCTCCGGCCGGTCGAAGTGTTCTGGAGTCCGTAGAGCGTTTCCGCCTTTGATGGATCGAAGGCGGATTCTATCTCTCTCGTTTTAGAGTGCGTCTTGTCGGAGAACCGCTTCAACTTGAAGGCACTCGCCCGAAACAGATCCATGAGGCGCTGAAGCCGAAAGGAGATTGTCGTGTCCATCAATTCCACCGTCGGCGAAGTCACCGAACGCATCGTCAAGCGCAGCCATGACAAGCGCGCGCGCTATCTCGACCGCATCGCGAAAGCCGCCGAGCGGAAGCCCGAGCGCACGCATCTCGGCTGCGCGAACCAGGCGCACGGGTTCGCCGCATGCGGCCCCATCGACAAGGAGCGACTGCGCGCGGGACGCACGCCGAACCTCGGCATCGTGACGGCTTATAACGACATGCTGTCGGCGCATCAGCCCTATGAGCGCTTTCCGCCGCTGATCCGCGAGGCGGCGCGCGAGGCGGGCGCGACGGCGCAGGTCGCGGGCGGCACACCCGCCATGTGCGACGGCATCACGCAAGGCTTCGAGGGCATGGAGATCGGCCTGTTCTCGCGCGAGGTCATTGCGCTGTCGACGGCGGTCGCGCTTTCGCACCAGACTTTCGACGCCGCCGTCATGCTCGGAATCTGCGACAAGATCGTGCCGGGCCTGTTCATCGGCGCGGCGTCGTTCGGGCATCTGCCTGTCGTGTTTATCCCCAGCGGCCCGATGACGTCCGGCCTGCCGAACCCGGAGAAGTCGCGCATCAGGCAGCTCTACGCGGAAGGCAAGGTGAGCCGGGACGAGCTTCTCGCGGCGGAGGCGGCATCCTACCACGCGCCCGGCACCTGCACCTTCTACGGCACGGCGAACACGAACCAGATGGTCATGGAAATGATGGGCGTGCACCTGCCCGGCGCGTCCTTCGTGAACGCCAACACGCCGCTGCGGGACGAGCTGACACGCGAAGGCGTGCGCCGCGCGCTCGCCATGACGGCGCTCGGCAATGAATACACGCCGTTCGGGGCGATGGTGGACGAGCGCTCCTTCGTGAACGCCATCGCGGGCGTGCTCGCCACGGGCGGCTCGACGAACCACACGCTGCATCTTCTCGCCATGTCGGCGGCGATGGGGATCACGCTGACCTGGGACGATTTCGAAGTGCTCTCGAATGTCGTGCCGCTGGTCGCGCATGTCTATCCGAGCGGCAGCGCGGACGTAAACCAGTTCGCGGCGGCTGGGGGCGTGCCCTTCGTCATCCGCGAGCTTCTGGCGGCGGGCCTGCTCCACGGCGACATCAAGACCGTATGGGGCACAACGCTCGACGCCTATGCCATCGAGCCGGGGCTCGACGAAGAGGGTCATCTCGTCTGGCGCGACGCGGCGGAGAAAACCGGTGATGAGAGGATTCTGCGGAGCGTCGATCAGCCCTTCAGCGTCGAAGGCGGTATCCGCGTGCTCGACGGCAATATCGGACGCGCGGTGATGAAAACCTCGGCTCTGGCGCCCGAGCGCCTCACGATCGAGGGGCCCGCCCGCATCTTTCATTCGCAAGAGGCCTTGCAGGAGGCCTTCAAGGCGGGAGCGCTGACTGGCGATTTCGTCGCCGTGGTGCGTTTCCAGGGGCCTAAGGCGAACGGCATGCCGGAGTTGCACAAGCTCTTGCCGCCGCTCGGTGTGCTTCAGGATCGCGGCCAGCGCGTGGCGCTTGTCACCGACGGGCGCATGTCGGGCGCATCCGGCAAGGTGCCGTCGGCGATCCACGTTACACCCGAGGCTGTGGCGGGTGGCCCCATCGCGCGAATTCGCGACGGTGATATAATCCGGATCGATGCCGTGTCCGGCACGCTGGCGGCGCTTGTCGACGAGAAAGAATGGGCGGCGCGCGAACCGGCAACCGCAGATCTTTCCGCGTCGCATGAGGGCGTTGGCCGCGAGTTGTTCGCGCCGTTCCGTGCGGCTGTGGGCGAAGCCGACACGGGAGCCACGATCTTTTTCAGGAGCGCCGCATGACTGCATCTGCACAGGCCGGTCTCGAGTCCATACTAAGCCGCGCTGCCGTGATCCCGGTGGTCGTTATCGACAAGGCTGAGGACGGGGTTCCGCTGGCGCGCGCGCTGCTTGCGGGCGGCCTCCCGGTGATCGAAATCACGCTTCGCACAGGTGCTGCGCTCGATGCGATCCGCGCCATTGCCAACGAGGTGCCCGAGGCGGTCGTCGGAGCGGGCACCGTGCTCGACGGGGCGCTTTTGAAGGCGGCGCGGGAATCAGGCGCGCGCTTCGCCGTGTCGCCGGGCGCGACGCCGCGCCTGCTCGACGCCGCCGATTCAGAAGGTGTGCCGCTTCTTCCGGGCATCGGAACGGCGTCGGAGGCGATGGCACTCATCGAACGGGGCTATCGCTTCGCGAAGTTCTTCCCGGCGGAAGCATCGGGCGGCCCTGCACTGCTGGCAAGCCTCGCCTCGCCTCTGCCCCAGCTCAAGTTCTGTCCGACCGGTGGCATCACGCACGACAACGCGCCGCGTTACCTCAAGCTGCCGAACGTGATCTGCGTGGGCGGCTCCTGGATGGTGAATCGGGCGCGGATCGCGGAAGGGGACTGGCCGTCGATTTCAGCGCTCGCGAAGGCAGCGGCGGCTCTTCATACGGCGCCGGTCATTTGATCAACGCCGCCGCCTCGCGGAAGCGGGGATGTTCCGCCGTCCGAAGCCATTCGAAGACGACCATCTCCGCCGTCACGATCTCCGCGCCGTGTCGCTCCATCCGCCGGATAGCGGTCTCCTTGCTTTCAGCGCGGCGCGATCCGATGGCATCGCGAACCACGAAAACGCGGCGTCCGCCTTCGAGAAGGCTAAGCACCGTCTGCAACACACAGATATGAGCCTCGCAGCCCGTCACGACGAGGTCTTTGCCCGCGCCCAGGCGGTCGAGAAATCCGGTGCTCCCGCAGGCATCGAACGTCATCTTCTGGAACGCATCTTCCATCGGCGCCAGGTCTTCCACCGTGGCGCCAAGGCCTTTTGCATATTGCTCGGTAAAGAGGGTCGGCACGCCTAGCAGGGAAGCCGCGGCCCGGAGCCTCTTCGCATGAGCGACAACGGCGGCGGCATCCTCGATGACAGCCATCAGACGCGGCTGAAAGTCGATGGCGAGAAGCAGGCTGTTTTCCGGGGAGAGCGTGGGCATGAGTGAGTTCCGATCTGCTCGATGAGGGATGTTCAATTTCGCCCATGCCCGTCGCGTTCGTCCATCGAACTCTTTTCCGGTTCAGGGGTTTTCCCTTTATACAGACGACAAGAGGAGTATCGAAGTGGACAAGGATCGTGTGGAAGGAAGCGCCAAGCAGGTCAAAGGTTCGATCAAGGAAGTGGCCGGAAAAATAACCGGAGATACGAAAACCGAAACTGAGGGCAAGGCTGACAAAGCTGAAGGTAAGATCCAGAACACTTACGGCGGCTTGAAGGATAGCCTTCGCGGGAAGTAAAACGAATTCCACCATGCGCCAGACCCCCGCCGACCGACGGGGGTCTGGCTGTCGTGTGCAAAAAGTCACGGAATATTAAATTTTCTTTTGTGGCCTATAAGGCGTGGTTCGGGTTAATCCCTTTGTATGAATATTTCACTGAGACTCTTGCGGTATGTCACCGCCGCCGCCGATAGCGGGAATGTCACTGAAGCTGCACGCAAACTTCAGGTGTCCCAGCCATCCGTATCCGCCGCCATCGCGGAGCTGGAGCAAATGCTCGGCATCGCCATATTCGTGCGCCATCATGCGAAGGGCGTCACGCTGACGCCGGCAGGGCAAAAGCTCATCGCGGAAGCCCGCCTGCTTCTGAAGCACGCCGACGAATTCTCGAAGTCGGCGGAATCGCTTGGCGATACCGAGCGCGGCGAGGTGACTGTCGGCTGCTTCCCGACGCTGGCCGCATGTTACATGCCGGCGATCATGACCGACTTCTCGAAGCGGTACCCCCTGATCCAGCTTCGGCTGGCCGAAGGCGATCAGGAGCGGCTGCTTGCGGATGTCGTCAACGGGCGCGTGGAACTGGCGTTCACCTTCAACCATGCCGTTCCGCAGACCCTCGACTCGACGGTGCTGATGAAGCTGCCGTTCGTCGTCTCTCTTCCGGCTGACCATCGGCTTGCGAAAGCGCCGGATGTAAGCCTGCATGACCTGAAGGACGATCCGATGATCTTCTTCGGCGATCAACTTATCAGCGGCTATATCGCACAGGTTTTCGAAGCTGCGGGCGTTTCGCCTGTCGTGCGGCAGCGTATCGTCACTTTCGAGGTCATGCGCGGCCTTGTGGCGCGCGGGCACGGCTATTCCGTGCACGTCGCAACGCCCTCGTCCAGCACCTCATACGACGGCGGCAAGGTCGTTGTGAAGCCCATACGCGACGATGTACCGAAAGCGGAAATCGCGTGCATCGCTCCGGGGGTGCAACTGATGCGCCCCGCCGTCAAACTGTTCGCGGATTTTCTCGCGGATGCCCTTGGTCAGACGGTGGAAAAAGAGCGGCAGCCCATGGCCGTGGCCGCCGAGTAGATGCAGCGGGGGATTTCGGGGCCTTCATCGCGAAGGCTCTCATTTCCCTGTTGTGTTCCACGGCAATGTAACGATATATCATCACGTAATGTTTTCCGGAAGCGGATGAAAATCATGATGACCCGCTTACCGGGTTTCCTCGGGTTGGCGCGGTGGTGGCCTTTCCCCATGGCCCGGCGCTGGAAGCGTTGCGCCTTCCTTTTCGCTGCGCTCGCTGTGGCGACTCCATCGCTTTCGGCGCCCGCCGTGGTGGCGACCATCAAGCCGATCCACTCGCTCACCGCCGCGGTCATGTCCGGCGTGGCTGAACCAAAGCTGCTTCTCGGCGGCGCGGCCTCTCCCCATTCCTACGCCCTGAAGCCTTCCGATGCGCGCGCTCTTGACGGCGCCGATCTCGTCATCCGCGTCTCACCGCATCTCGAGGTGTTTCTGGACAAGGCGCTGACGTCGCTTTCCGCAAAGGCGCGCGTTGTCGATCTCGACAGGGCCGCCGGGCTGAACCTTCTCGCCGCAAGAGCTTCGCATGGCACATCCTCAGCCGCAGCCTCGCCCGATGAGGCCGACGTGCATTTCTGGCTCGATCCCTCGAATGCCGTAGCGTTGGCAAGAGAGATTGCGCGCCAGCTCTCCTCTATCGATCCGGAAAACGCGGCGCGCTATCGCGCCAACGCCGACGCGCTTGAAGCCAGGCTTCTCGCGCTTGATGGCGAATTGCGAAAGACGCTCGCCGGTCTTTCGACGCGGCCGTTCGTGGTCTTTCACGATGTGACGCAATATCTCGAACGTCGCTACGACCTGAACAGTCTGGGCACGGTGACGCCGAGCCCGGAACGCTCCCCCGGCGCGGGCAGTGTCGCCGCCCTGCGCGACGCCATCCGCGAAAAAGGCGCGGTGTGCATTTTTGCCGAACCCCAGTTTTCGCCGAGGCTGATCGACATGCTCGTGGAGGGCACAAACGCGAAGCGCGGCGTTCTCGACGAAATCGGCGTCAGGATCGAAGCGGGGCCGGACCAATATTTCGAGCTGATGCGCGCCAACGCGCACAGTATCGCCGATTGCCTGAGGCACTGAACGCACGCCAGCAAGCACGGGGCCGAAGCGCCCCAAATCATTTCGCAAATGCGTCGATCCGATAACGATTTCGGCGCAGGGCTGATCTACGCCTTCGACGACTTCACGTTCACACCCCATGCGAACGCCACGCGCGTCAGCGAAACATCGCCGTAGCGCTCGGGGGTGGCCGCCACGATGGAGCCACCGAGCCCGCCGTAGAAGGCACAGGCCGTCTCGTTGTCCTTCAGCGCCCACACGACGAGGCGCTTCAAACCCTGCTGCTTGAGTGCGTCCTTCACGGTGGCGAAAAGGCGCGTGCCGAGGCCGATGCCTTGAAAGGAGGGGGTTACGTAAAGCTCGAAGATCTCGCCTGCCTCCCAAGGCCAGGTGCCGCGCGCCGAACCCCATGTGGCGTAACCTTGCGGCACGCCATCGAACGTAAGGAGCGTCACGTTCGCGCCGCGTTGGATCTGCTGTTGCCACCAGAGCGGGCCACGCCGCGCAATCTGACGTTCGAGGTGGAGATGCGGGATGATGCCTTGATAGGTCGAGCGCCAGGCAGCGTCGTGGATGGCAGCCACAGCGTTGGCGTCTTTCGGCGAAGCCGGCCTGAAACTGATGAAGTTCGCGCCCATCCCAATACTCTACATCCAACTTTTTCGGTTGGCGAGATCGTTCGCGTGCAACCTAACGCGCTGGTTTCATAAAAACGTCATCGGAGTCTTCGTCGCCTTTACGCAGCAGGCGGGACAGGATTTGCGCAACGAGCTTGCCGTCTTCCTCGCCAAGACATCCCATGACGAGCCGGTCCGCGCGGCGCGCGATCGGCTTGATCGAGTCGAGCAGCTCCCGCCCCTCGGCCGACAGACTTACGGCATAGGTGCGCCCGTCTCGCATGGTGCGCTCGCGCTCGATGATCCCGCGCTTCAGAAGTCGCTGCACCACATCGGCCAGAGTCGAGCGGTCGATGCCGGTCAGGCGGACAAGATCGGTCTGGCTCAGGCCTTCATGCCTCGCCACGGTTGTCACGACCGCGTATTGTCGGGCGGTCAGATCGAAATCGCGCGTCTCCTGCGCAAAGATCTCGGAAGCCCTCTGGCTCGCGCGGTGGAGGAGATGAATGATCGATGAGTCTATGGCGGGGGCGCGGCTTGCGGAGGTCTTTTTCCGACGTCTGCCCGTTTGCCCCGTTCCTGATTTTGTGTCCAGCATTGTCATCCGGCACTCGGGTTAAGCTCTAAGCCTAACACGAGAAATGGATACGGCAACCGGAGGTTCCATGCAGCGCACGGAAAGAATTTTTTCCGACGTCCCTAATTTTTGGCGTCGGAAGCCTCCGGCTCGGCATCGGGAATCTGATAGCGCATGATGAGCGTCACCTGGGACAGCATGAACGCGAAGGTCAGCGGCATGATGCCGAACGACTTGAAGGTGACCCATGTGTCGGTCGAGAAGTTGCGCCACATGATCTCGTTCAACACCGCAAGGACGGCGAAGAATCCCATCCACCGCACGGTAAGAATGCGCCAGCCCTCTTCCTCCATCTTGAAAACCTCGCCCAGAGCGAGTTTCAGGAGCGGGCGGCGGAAGTAAAGCCCAGTGGCGAGGATGACGACGAACAGGCAGTTCACGATGGTCGGCTTGATCTTGATGAAGGTTTCGTCATGCAGCCAGATGGTGAGAGCACCGAAGACCATGACGAACACGCCCGTGACCAGCGCGATGACGGGAATGCGCTTGAAAAGGAGGCGGCTTGCGACAAGCGAAATCAAGGTCGCGACCATGAACGCGCCCGTGGCGTAGAAAATGCCAGCCCGTCCGTTCATGATGAAGAAGATCGCGAGCGGCCCGACATCAAGCAGCAGTTTCAAGATGGAGTTCTTGTCGACCGGATTCGCCGCTTCGGTCTTCGTCTTGATCGCCTCGGACTTCATCGCTTCCAAACCTGCCACTACCGAACCCTCCGACTTCAACTCACGCCCGCGATCGCGCGTGCAAAATCCTGCGCAGAGAAAGCTTGCAAATCGCTTGCGCCCTCGCCGACGCCGATCGCGTGCACCGGCAGCCGGTGCTTCGCCGCGATGGCAACGAGGATACCGCCGCGCGCGGTGCCGTCGAGCTTCGTCATGATCAGGCCCGTGACGCCAGCGGTCTTGCCGAAAATCTCGACCTGCGAAAGGGCGTTCTGGCCCGTTGTCGCGTCGAGTGTCAGCAGAACCGAATGCGGGGCCTCCGGGTCCACCTTGCGGATCACGCGGATGACCTTTTCAAGCTCGGCCATGAGGCCAGCCTTGTTCTGAAGGCGGCCCGCCGTGTCGATGATGAGAAGGTCGGCGCCCTCCTTCTTCGCGCGGGTCAGTGCGTCGAACGCAAGGCCCGCGGCGTCGGCTCCTTGCGCGCCGGACACCACGGGCGCCCCCGTGCGTTCGCCCCACACCTTGAGCTGTTCGATGGCCGCCGCGCGGAACGTGTCGCCCGCCGCGAGCATGACCTTCAGCCCCTGCTCGGTGTATTGCTTCGCATATTTGCCGATGGTCGTCGTCTTGCCGGTGCCGTTCACGCCGACCATGAGGATGACATAGGGCTTCTTCGCCGTGTCGATTTCGAGCGGCTGCGCAACGGGGCCCAGCACCTTCTCCACCTCGGCGGCGAGGATTGCGCGCACTTCGTCCGGCGAGATATCGCTGTTGTAACGCGCCTTCTTCAGCGCAGCGATCACGCGGGCCGAAACGTCGAGCCCGAGGTCGGCCTGAATCAGCAGGTCTTCAAGCTCTTCGAGCGTATCGTCGTCGAGCTTGCGCTTGGTGAAGACGCCGCTAATGCCTTCCGTGAGCTTCGACGAGGTCTTCGTCAGCCCCTGCTTGAGGCGCTGGAACCAGCCGGCGCGCGGCTTTTCTTCGGCTGCGGGTGCGGCGGCTGGCACCGGCTGGACCGGCGCGGGCGATGGCTCTGCGGGAGCCTCTAAAACGTCGACGACCGCATCGGTCCGCGGCTCGTCCACGATCTCGAAGTCTTTCCAGCTTTCCGCAGCGGCGGGCGCTTCAGCAAGTGCGACGGAGTCGGAGTCCGTCGCACCTGTGCTTTCCTCCGCCTCCGGCTGCGGAGCCTCCGGCTTCTGCTGGTCCTTCTTGCCGATGCCGAACATGCGGACCGACCCGAACAGGCCGCGCTTCTCTTCGCTCATGCCAGGCACTCCCCGATGAGGTGGCGCTTGTCGTGGCCGGTGGCGCGTGCGCGCACGATGCCGCCGCGTTCCGCGCCGCCTGCAATTTCAATTTCCGTAAAGCCGGGTGTCCGGCCGACGCGCTCGCGCTCCATAAGCACTTCGAACACCTTGCCGCGCTCGCCTTCGAGGTGCGCGCCGAGGCGCTCGCCTGCCTTCTCGCGAAGCCGCGCGGCGCGTTCCTTCACAAGCGCGCGGTCGAGTTGCGGCATGCGCGCAGCGGGCGTCTTCGGGCGCGGCGAATAGGGAAACACGTGCATGAAGGAGAGGCCGCATTCGTCGGCAAGCCGCATGGTGTTCGCGAACATGGTTTCGTCTTCGGTGGGAAACCCCGCGATGAAGTCGGCGCCGAACACCATGTCCGGGCGGATCTCGCGCATCTCGCGGCAAAAACTGATCACGTCCTCGCGGGCGTGGCGGCGCCTCATGCGCTTCAGGATGAGGTTATCGCCCGATTGCAGCGACAGATGCAGATGCGGCATCAGCCGCTCTTCCTCCGCAAAGGCGTCGATGAGCGCTTCGTCCGCTTCCATGGTGTCGATGGAGGAGATGCGCAGGCGAGGCAATTCCGGCACGAGGCGCAGCACGGTGCGCACGAGGCGGCCGAGCTTCATTTCGCCCGGCAGATCCGCACCGTAGGAGGTGAGGTCCACGCCGGTCAGAACCACCTCGCGATATCCTTCCTCGACGAGCGCGCGGATCTGGCGGACAACTTCTCCCGCAGCGACGGAGCGCGATGGTCCCCGTCCGAAAGGGATCACGCAGAAGGTGCAGCGGTGGTCGCAGCCGTTCTGCACCTCAACATAGGCGCGGGCGCGGCTGCCGAAACCCGAGATCATATGCGGCGCGGTCTCGCGGACGCTCGCGATGTCGTTCACGCGCACGCGAGCAAGGTCGCCCGCCGCCAGGCTCAGGAACGTCGCGGCGCTTGTCTTCTCGCCATTACCGATGACGTGATCGGCTTCCTCCATGTCGGCGAAGGTTTCCGGCTCGATCTGCGCGGCGCATCCCGTGACGATGATCTTCGCGCCGGGCCGCTCGCGGCGAAGCTTGCGGATCGCCTGCCGCGCCTGCCGCACCGCCTCGCCCGTCACCGCGCAGGTGTTGACGATCACGGCGTCGGTCACGCCTGCGTCCTGAGCGTGCTTCTTCGCCACTTCGCTTTCGTAAGTGTTGAGGCGGCAGCCGAAGGTGATGACGTCGACGGTCATGACGCGCGCGCTACCTTTACCGCGCCGCCGGAAAGCGTCAGCGTGCCTTCAAACTCGTGTGCGACGGGGCCCGTCATGAGGATGTGATCATCGGCCGCGCGCCATTCGATGCCGATGACGCCGCCCGGCAGGCGGATTTCGACGGTGCGGCCAGTCCGGCCCGTGCGCGCGGCTGAAACGGCGGTGGCGCAGGCGGCGGTGCCGCAGGCTTGCGTGATGCCGGCGCCGCGCTCCCAGACGCGCAGCTTCACCGTGCGATCGTCGAGCACCTCGGCGAGCGAGATATTCGCGCGCTCCGGGAAGATGGGATCGTATTCGAGGGCGCGCCCGAACAGGGAAAGGTCGTAGGCGTTGACGTCGCTTACCCAGAAGATGGCGTGCGGGTTGCCGACATTGGCGACGCTCGGCCCTTCCAGCACGCGGCCGTCGGGAAGCGTGATCGCGAGCGAAATGGCGCGCGTGTCCGGCGCCTCCTTCGCGAGCGGAATGTCGCGCCAGCCGAAATGCGGCGTGCCCATGTCCACCGTCACGAAGCCATCGCCCTCGACGCGAGCGGCGAGTACGCCCACCGCCGTTTCGATAGTGACGTGTTCGCTTTCGAGTTCCGCACCTACCAACGCGCCAACGCAGCGGCTTGCATTGCCGCACGCGCCCACCTCGGAACCGTCCGCGTTGAGGATGCGCATGAAGACATCGGCGCGGGCCGACCGCTCCAGCACGATCACCTGATCGCATCCGACGCCCGTCTCGCGATTGGCGATGGCGCTCGCCTCGTCGGCTGTCAGCCGGAAGCCGTCCCCGCGCGCGTCGAGCAGGGCGAAGTCGTTGCCGAGGCCGTTCATCTTCTTGAATGATATGTGCGAGAGAGCCATCCGCACGCGCACCTTTCAGGGAAATCGGTCCGCGTTATATAGACGGCGCGCAGGCGCTTTGCAAAGCAGGTTGTGGGATTTGGCCGCGTATCAAAGCGTCTGATGGCGCGCGCGCGCGGCGCGCTCGATGGCCACGCACACGAGCTTGTCGAGGTGCAGCGCGTCGCGGATGAGTTCGAGCAGGCGGATTTCCTCGTCCGGCACCTTGAGGTCCGCCGCCGCAACCTCCACCGCCAGCGCATAGGCCGTCTCGTGAAGCTTCTTCGGCAGGGCATCGCGAACGAGTTCGAGCAGATGTTCGAGACCTTCGTCCTCGCTCAGCATGTCGCCGCAGCGCTCAGCGGTTTTCGCGAGCGTGTTCTCGTCAAAGCCGAGAAAGACGGGCAGATGCTTCACGATCTGCGCGATGCGATCCAGCTCCCGGTCGGATATCTGCCGGTCCGCTGCCGACATCGTGATCATGACATAGACGAGAGCTTCGGTCGGGGTGATCTTCGGCATGGCGCGGGTCCGTTGGTCAGAGCGCTCCGTCTGAAACGGTTCGATGAAGCGCTTGATACTTCCTCCAGTATCGCGATTTCGACGGAAAACAGCTTCCCACTTCCTCGAACGGCGATAACGGCTCAGATTTAGGTTGCCGCGCGAAGCGGCGCAAGCCGTGATCGTACGAGACTCGAGCCGCTTCTCCAAGCGGATGTGCGCGCCTGCATAAACGCAAATCGGGGGCGAACCCGCCCCCGACCCGCCCCTCAACTTTTTCCCGTCAGCTTGCGCCGGTCGGCAGCGCAACGAAGACCTGCGTCGCACCGCGCTGGACGAGCGTCAGCGCGTGGCGCTTGCCGATGGCTCGGGCATTGCGGAGCGCCGCCTCCAGCGCGTCCGGCGTGAACAGATCCGAGCCGTTCGCGGCGAGGATCACGTCGCCCTGCACGAGGCCGACATCGGCGGCCCTGCCGTCCGGGCGGATCTCCACGATGGCAAGGCCGGGCGCGCCGCCCGGGCCGCTCACCATGGGTGCGACCGCGATGCCGAGACCGCCGATTTCCGACTGCAGCGCGGGGCCGCTCCTGCCGCCCGGCAGCTTGGATTCATCCTTGAGTTCCGTCAGCTTCACGGCGAGGGCTTCGCGCCTGCCGTTGCGGAAGATCGCGAGGCGGACAGCGGTCTGCGGCGGGATGACCGCAATCCGGCGCGCGAGGTCGCGGCTATCCTTCACGTCGCCTTCATTGATCTTGAGCACGACATCGCCGCGCAGCAGGCCGCCCTTGTCGGCCGGGCTGCCCTGCATGAGCGAGGTCACGAGCGCCCCTTGAGCGTCGCGAAGGCCCAGGCTGTCGGCGAGTTCCGGCGTTACGGGCTGCACCTCGACGCCGAGCCAGCCGCGCGTCACGCGGCCTTTCTCCTTCAGCTGGGCGACGATGGTTTCCACCGTCTTGGCGGGGACGGCGAAAGCGATGCCGACCGAACCGCCTGACGGCGAAAAGATGGCGGTGTTGACGCCGATAACCTCGCCCGACTGATTGAAGGTCGGGCCGCCGGAATTGCCCTGGTTCACCGAAGCATCGATCTGGATGAAGTTGTCGTAGGCGCCCATGCCGATGTCGCGGCCGCGCGCCGATACGATGCCCGCCGTGACCGTGCCGTCGAGGCCGAAGGGGTTGCCGAGCGCGATCACCCATTCGCCGACCTTGACCTCACCCTTGCTGAACGTGACCGCCGGGAAATTGCGCCCGTCCACCTTCAGAAGCGCGAGGTCGGTCCCCGCATCGGTGCCGATGATCCGGGCAGGCAGCGCTCGCCCGTCGGTCGTAAGCACCTCGACTTTCATCGCACCTTCCACGACGTGGTTGTTGGTGACGATGTATCCGTCCTGCGAGATGAAGAAGCCGGATCCCTGTCCGAGGACGGGCGCGCCGGGCGATCCGCCCTTCTTGTCCTTGCCCTTGGGATCTGGAGGCATGAGGCCTTTCGGCCCGGCGAAGAAGCGCTCTAGCGGCGTGCCGCTGAAGGGATTTTCCTTGTTGCCGTCGGGCGAGCGCTCGTCCCCCGCGCCGCCGTCCTGCGACGCGACGAGACGCGGATCGGCCTTCACCCGCACCGACACGACGGACGGCAAAACACGTTCCGCAAGCGTTGTGAAGCTGGGCAGTTGGCTCGTCGTCTCGCTTTGCGGCGCGACGACGGGAGCAGCCCGTAATTGGTTGGCCCCGGCACCTGCGATCACGCAGAGGGCAACCGCGGAGGCGCCGACAAGATTGCGGCTGACCAGCGACAGGGGCAAGCGACGCGATATCTTGGTCGAAGCTGGGTCTTTGGCAGGCTTATTCGGCATGAACTTCCCGTATATTGAAGCAATGGACGCGTCAGCGAATGGTTCGCTGCCGCCTAGTTCAAGATGAGGCTAAGGTAAAGGAATTGTTTAAGGAATGACGATGTGAATCTATGGTAAACTTATAAAGTTTTCGCCAAAATATGTTTTAACAGCATTAATTGTGCGATAACCCGACGAGTGCACCTTGATTGATCGGCAATCGCATTGGCGAAATTACGGCAAACCGAGAAACCTGATTGTATCTTAGCATTTCGGAATATTCGCATTCTGAATATGAGGCGTCGCATGACGCCGCCATATGCGCGTTTTAATGTACTGTTATTGCTCCGATCAGGAACTAACTTGACGACAGTCTCCACCGCCACCTTATCAAAAACAGAGTTTTCGCTAGTGGAGGAAGTCCCCATGAACAAGTCGATTGTCGCGGGCGTGATGGCGCTCGCGCTTCTGGGACCGTCGTGCGTCTACGCGCAACGGGCCGATGTCGAGGATAACGGCGCGCAAGGCACTCAGGCACAACCGCAGCAGCGCCAGACGGAGCAGAAGAAGTTCCGCTTCGGTCGGGACGACATGAAGGCTTTCGCGGATGCGCGCATCGCCGGTCTGAAGGCGGGGCTCAAGCTCTCGCCCGATCAGGAGAAGAATTGGCCGCCGGTCGAGCAGGCTTTGCGCGACATCATGCAGAAGCGCATGGATCAGAGGCTGGCGAAGCGCGATCGGCAAAAGCCCGAAGACGCCATTCAGGCGATCAAGGAGCGCGCCGAACAGCTTGAGGAACGCGGTGGGTCGCTGAAGAAGCTCGCGGACGCGGCCGAGCCGCTTTACCAATCGCTGAGCGAGGCGCAGAAGCGCAGGCTCGTGGCGTTGCTCAAGGCGGGCGACGAAGGGCTGGGCCGCGTCGCGAAACGTCGTGGAGGCGGGCGCGGCTGACGGCTGACGGGTCATTGACAGAGGGCGACGCCATGCCGCCCTCTCGACCAGGTGAAGGAGGAGCGGCTTCGGCTGCCGGGCGCGTCCCGCCCGTACCGATGGCCCGTATGTCGATTATTCCTTTTCGCGGGGATTATCGAGCGGCTGGAGCCGGATCGGTTTTCCGCTGTCGACCTTCGCCGCTGCCGTCACGATGTCGCCGGCCTTGATGATCAGGTCGCGAACCGCAGCGACGCTTTCGCCCACTTGCACCCAGCCATCCAACTCGTTCATAAAGATGTCGGAGCCGCCATGGGCGCCCTTGCGCACGCGCTGGATATCCTCCACGCAAATCAGCGTAAGATTGCCATTGGTGTCGTGAAGTTCGATGAACATAGACCTTGATCCTCCCGAGCAGGGATAACGGCTCGCCTGTCCGCATCGCAGCCGCCAGACAACTATATCACCGGGGTTGGAAAGCGAACGTTCTAATTTAGGAAGCTTGCGAGCGAGTACCAGCCCGAAGGGCCAGAGCGGCGATCCGCCACGGCCCGGTGTCGCAAGTGAATCCGGCGCATCCCGCCGCCGCTTGGTGTCGATCAGGTTCGATTTCCCGACTTCCCGGAGAGAATTGCAAGCATTCCTCGGCACTCGATATTCTGATTAGAACAACTCTAATTTTAAGAGATAAATATTGCGCCTTCGTCTGTCGCGCTTTACACGATGGCACTACGCGCCTTTTCAATTTTTGCGCCGGTTCGCTTGAGATCTGCACATCGTGTCTTGTAAATCGGGCGCGATCGGCAGGGTCATGCGCGTTCGGTTCAGGAGCCTTGCATGCTTGCCGCCGCCATCATCGTTTTCCGGGAAGTCATCGAGGCCGGGCTGATCGTCGGGATCGTGCTGGCGGCGACGAAGGGCGTGCCGTCGCGCGGCTGGTTCGTGGCGGGCGGCATCGCTGCTGGGCTGATCGGTGCGGCTTTGCTTGCGATCTTCGCGGGCAGCCTGTCGGAGGCGCTCGACGGCGAAGGGCAGAAGGTGTTCAACGCGGGCGTGCTCGCGCTCGCGGTGTTGATGCTGACCTGGCATAACGTCTGGATGGCGAGCCACGGCAAACAGATGGCCGCCGAGCTATCGGCCGCTGGCGCCGCCGTGGCGGAGGGTACGAAGTCGCTGATGGCGCTGGCCATCGTGGTTGCGGTCGCGGTGCTGCGCGAAGGCGCGGAAGTGGTGCTGTTCCTCTACGGCAATGCGATCGCGTCGCGCGAAAGCGGCTCCATGATGCTCGCTGGCGGCATGCTGGGACTCGGCGGAGGGATCGCGCTCACCGGCTTGACCTATGCAGGGCTCGTCCGTATTCCGCCGCGCTACCTTTTCTCCGTGACGAGCGTCTTGATTGCGCTTCTCGCGGCGGGCATGGCCTCGCAATGCGTCAGGATTCTTCAGGACGCCGACATCGTATCCATCTGGGTGGACACAGCCTGGAATACGTCGGGCTTCCTGTCGACGAACACGCTTTTCGGCGTGATGATGCAAACCCTGGTCGGTTATGATGATCGTCCGTCGTGGCTTCAGGTCGCTGTCTATCTCACAACGCTGTTCGTGATCTTTGGATTGATGCGGGTCAGTCATATCCGCCATGCGAGGCGGCGGGGCGCGCATCGTCGCCCTGATGTCTCGCCCGCCCGCGGCTAGATCAATCTGCGTCCAATCGGTATCGCACTGGTCCACACAAGCTGTCGACACTGCAAATCGACGGGCGTCGTGCCGCGTCCGAAGCTGTCGTGCGGCCGATCTGACGCGCAGCCGAATGCGTAAAGACGCCCGCGTGTTTCGGCTATCACGGCATCCCCGCGCTTCTGGGGCGCCGCTTGCTTCCGAACGCGTATTTGCTTGGCGGTCGACGCGCCGACGCGATAATGTCGCACCCGTGACCGCCAGCGAAGCCCCCGCCTCAGTTTCCGAAGCCGCCGCGCCTCCCTGGATGGTTCGGCTGTTCGCGCTCGCCTGCGGCATCCTCGTCGCCAACATTTACTATGCGCAACCCCTCGCCGGGCCGATTGGCGCTGAACTCGGCCTGCCCGCCACGGCAACCGGCCTCATCGTGACCATGACGCAGGTTGGTTATGGGCTGGGGTTGTTGCTGATCGTGCCGCTGGGCGATCTCGTCGAAAACCGCCGCCTGATCGTGAGCGTGATTGCGCTCGACGTGCTTGCGATTCTCGGCATCGCCGCAGCGGGCGCACCGGGACCGTTCCTCGCGGCCGCCTTTCTCGTGGGGCTCTTTTCGGTCGTCGCGCAGATCATCGTGCCGCTCGCCGCACAGCTCTCGCCGGATGCGACGCGCGGGCAGACGGTCGGCAATGTCATGAGCGGGCTACTTTTGGGCATCATGCTTGCGCGGCCCGTGTCGAGCTTCGTTACCGAACTCTCATCGTGGCATGTGATCTTCATCGCGTCGGCGGTCGCGATGACTGCTCTCGCGGTCGCGTTGCGCGTTTGGTTGCCGGAGCGGCGGCCTGCGTCGGGGCTTTCGTATGGCGGTCTGCTGCTTTCGCTCGCGCGGCTCTTCGCGGAGACCCCCGTTCTAAGGCGGCGCGCCTTCTACCACGCGCTGATGTTCGCGGCCTTCAGCCTGTTCTGGACGGCGACGCCGCTGCTTCTAGCCGGACCGCTCTATGGGCTATCGCAAGGCGGCATTGCGCTTTTCGCCTTCGCAGGCGTTGCCGGAGCCGTGGCCGCTCCGCTCGCCGGCCGGCTCGCCGATCGGGGACGGACGCGGATGGCGACAGCGGCGGCGATGGCATGCGCCGCGCTCGCCTTCCCGATGACTTTCGCGGCGGAACCGGGCTCGGCGCTCGCGCTCGGCCTTCTCGTCGCTGCGGGCATCCTGCTCGACTTCGGCGTATCGGCCAACCTTGTCCTCGGACAGCGCGCGATCTTCTCGCTGGCGGCAGCCTATCGCAGCCGCCTGAACGGGCTTTACATGGCGATCTTCTTTGCGGGCGGCGCGATCGGTTCGGCTGCCGGGGCGTGGGCTTTCGCGAGCGGGGGCTGGCCGCTTTGCGCCGCCACAGGCTTTGCATTTCCGATAGCGGCGCTTATCTATTTCGCGACGGAACGCTAAGCCCATGCCCGAATTGCCCGAAGTCGAGATCGTCCGGCGCGGCCTCGCTCCTGCGATGGAGGGCGCCGCGTTCTCCGCCGTGACGCTCAACCGCGCCGACCTTCGCTTTCCCTTCGTGCCGCATTTCGCCGAGCGCCTGCGCGGGCAGCGCATAGCGCGTCTCGCGCGTCGGGCGAAGTACATCGTGGCGGAAACCGACAGCGGCCTCTGCCTCGCAATGCATCTCGGCATGACGGGTCGCTTCACCATTGAGCGCCATTTCGACGGCGCAGGGGTTACGCCCGGCTCGTTTTACTACGAGCATCCATCCGATGCGCGCCACGACCACGTCGTTTTCGCGATGAGCAACGGTGAAGTGATCCGTTACAACGACCCGCGCCGCTTCGGTTACATGACACTGTTCGACGCGGGCGAGATGGCGGCGCATCCCCTCTTTCGCGGGCTTGGGATCGAGCCGCTGTCCGATGCGCTGACGCCGGACTATCTCGCTGCGCGCGCGGCGGGAAAGGCACAGGCGCTGAAGGCCTTCCTCCTCGACCAGCGCATCATCGCGGGGCTTGGCAACATCTATGTGTGCGAGGCGCTGTTTCGGGCGGGGCTGCCGCCCGATGCGGAGGCGGGGGCGCTCGGCGTCGGCAGGCGAGGCAAGGCGGCCGCCGCTCGGCTCTGCGCGGCGATCAAGGCCGTACTCGGAGACGCGCTCCTGGCGGGTGGTTCCTCGATCCGCGATTACCGCCACGCCGACGGCGACGGCGGCCATTTTCAGGAGAAGTTCGACGTCTATGGGCGCGGCGGCGAGCCGTGTCATAATGGCTGCGGCTCCGACATCGTAAGAAAAGCCCAACAGGGACGCTCGACCTTTTTCTGCCCGCGCTGTCAGGCAAAAATCTGAAAGGAAACACCGGATGACTTCCAATATCGCGTCTTCCGAAACCGCTTCTCTTGAAACAGTGCTGTTCGAGAAAAAGGGCAGGGTCGGCCTCATCACGCTCAACCGGCCCAAGGCGCTGAACGCGCTCAACGCGCAACTCATCGCGGAACTCAATCAGGTGCTCGACGCCGTCGAGGCGGATGCCGACATCGGGGCCATCGTTCTCACGGGCTCGGAGAAAGCGTTCGCGGCGGGCGCGGACATCAAGGAGATGAAGGACAAGACCTTCGGCGACGTCATCCTGCACGATTTCATCGCGCCCTGGGAACGCATCACCCGCGTTCGCAAGCCGGTGATCGCGGCCGTATCGGGTTTTGCGCTCGGCGGTGGGTGCGAACTCGCCATGATGGCCGACTTCATCATCGCATCCGACACGGCGAAATTCGGCCAGCCGGAAATCACCCTCGGCGTGATCCCCGGGGCAGGCGGCACGCAGCGTCTTGCGCGCGCGGTCGGCAAGGCGAAGGCGATGGACCTCATCCTCACGGGGCGGCTCATGAACGCGGCCGAGGCCGAGCGCGCAGGGCTCGTGGCGCGCGTCGTTCCCGCCGCCGATCTCGTCGCGGAGGCGCTGAAAGCAGCCGAAAAGATCGCGAACTTCTCGCTTCCCTCGGTCATGCTGGCCAAGGAAGCGGTCAATCGCGCTTTTGAGACGACCCTTTCCGAGGGCGTGCGGTTCGAGCGCCATGCCTTCCATGCGCTGTTCGCGACGGAGGACCAGAAAGAGGGCATGGCGGCCTTCGCAGAGAAACGGCCTCCGCAGTTCAAGCACGGCTAGCGGAGCGACGACCAGCTTTTGTGATCGCCATGCATTGGACAGACACGGGTTCTCACGCTACGATAACGGTAACGTGAAGGAAGGCATCTCGCTTGAAAAGCATGTCCAACCCCGTGGCGGAACGCTCCCACTTCAACGCCAGCCGCTGCGAAGCGTGCTTCATCCGGCATCGTGGGATCTGTCAGGCTCTATCGATGGAGCAACTCGAACGGCTGAGTTCGATCGCCCGTCGCCGCGTCATTCCGGCGAACCAATACATCTTCCGAGACGGTGACGAAGCCATCTCCTTCGCGGCCGTCAATTCGGGTGTTGTGAAGCTTATCAAGACGACCTCGGAAGGCGAGCGCCACGTGATCGGCCTCGTCTACGCGCCTGAATTTCTGGGCCACACCTTCGCGGAGACGCACAAGTTTTCCGCAGCCGCCGCGACCGATGTCGACATCTGCACATTCCCGCGGCAGGCGTTCAACCGCCTGCTGCTCGAATATCCGGACATGCAGCGCTGGCTGTTCGAGTTCACGGTGCGGGAACTGGACGTCACGCGCGAGTGGACGCTCATGCTCGGGCGCAAATCCTCTTACGAGCGCGTGGCGAGCCTGCTTCTCATCACGGCGCGGCGGACCCGCAATGCCGGGAGCCAGCATGTTCAGGAAAACAGCGCCGAGTTCGAGCTTCCGATCACGCGCTCCGAGCTGGCGGATTACCTTGGCCTTACGCTCGAAACGGTGAGCCGTAAGGTCAGCCAATTGAAGCAGGAAGGACTGATCGAGCTTCGTTCGACCCGCGACATTTTCGTTCCGAACATCGAAAAGCTTGCCGAGGCAGCAAGCATGGATGACCACCGCGAGTCTGCGAAGGCGGCGAAAATTGCCGCCTTTCCGGCCTGACGCAATGCGCGGCGTCAGCCCGGACGAAGCCAACGTCGTAGATTGATTTTGTCGAGCAGCTTGTCTGCGTCAAGATCCGATGCCGACGCGAGGTGATGTTCGCATGGCTTAACGCGCCGTGGCACCATGAACCCGTTTGGCGGCTACTTCGCCTGAATGCCTTTGACGTACATGCCAAGTTCCGTCACCGCGCGGCTTGCCGAAGCCGGCCCGCACTCGTCGGAAAAGATCGATGTCCAGTTCGGCATGCCCCCATGCGACTTGCCGCTTTCGCCTTTCAGAAGTTTGAAAACGTATTCCGTCGGAAACGAGCCGTTCGAACGCTCCGCCAGCGTCGTCAGGTCCGGCGGCGTGAGCTTCAGTTCCTTTGCGAGGATGCCGCCGCCCTTGCCGTCCGGGCCGTGACAATAGGTGCAGTTTTCGGCGAAGAGCTTGGAGCCGGGGAGCACTTCCATCCGCGCGCATGGGTCGATTCCGCTCCCCGTTTGCGCCGCGCAGGGTAGGATGAACATCGATAGCGCGAGCGCTACGGCGGCGCGGACTTTGTTTCGTGGAGTTCCGCGCATGGTGCAGTCCTTACCCTCGGTCAGCCTTACTCGAAACGATTCTCACAGGGAAGCCAACCGCATGCATGCGGTTTCCACCGCAAGATCGGCCCGATCGGTATCGTGTCGGAATACGAAGAGGCCACCGGCATGCGTTGTCGAGCGCCACTCGAAGCGCTAAATCTTCTCATCAAGGAAAGGAATGCGGCCATGATTCGCCAAAAAATCTCCGAGACTCTGAAAGACGCCATGCGGTCGAAAGACGAGGTGAAAACGACGACGCTGCGCATGGTGAACGCTGCGATCAAGCAGAAGGACATCGACGTGGCGCGCGGTCGCGGCGATGAGCACATCGGAGAGGACGAGGTGCTGAATCTGCTGCAAAGCCTGATCAAGTCTCGTCGCGAGTCCGTCGAGCTTTACAGGAAGGGCGACCGGCCCGACCTGGCCGCGAAGGAAGAGGCCGAGATCGCGATCATTTCGGACTTTCTGCCGAAGCAGATGGGCGAGGATGAGCTGAAGGCTGCGGTGAAGGAACTGGTGGGCTCGATCGGCGCGACGAGCGTCAAGGACATGGGCAAGGTCATGGCTGCGCTGAAGGCGAATTACGCGGGCCAACTCGACATGACGAAGGCAAGTGCCGTCGTCAAGGACGTGCTCGCCGGGAAATGACCGGCAATTCCCGGCTTTATGATGGATCAGGGCGCGCGGCCTCAGTGTGAGGGCACGCGCCTGTATTTTTTGCGCAGAGTTTCCGCGGAAGCCGTACGCGAGCGTCCGGCTTGCGCTATGGCGTCGTGCCGTAACCAGGACGCAGCACGCACTGAGCCGTGATTGGCCTATCAGTTCCCGGCGTCAAAGCGTCTGATCCAACCGCAGGACGACCTAATGCAGGTTGGCGAGCCCCGTGTGCGAAAAGCGATCCTGACGCGTGGTCAATACCTTCGGCATCCGGGACACCAGCTCGATAAGCAGCAGAAGCTCCTGCCTGACGTGGTGATCCTCGATACGGCTGAACGCCGTAACCAGTTGACGCGACTGCTCGACAGCACCGTTTTTCGTGTCGACCGTAGTGCCGACCCCATCGAGCAAGGAACGGAACAACTCGTCCATGTCCTGTTTCATCACTACCGACTCCAACTCAACCTTACGCCAAGGTGACTGCCCAAGCGACCAACAATGGTGTACGCAACAATTATTGCAACTTTAAGTCAAGGCGTGCCGTTGTCACGTCACAGGTTTGTCAACGGATCGCGCCTTGCGTGAAGATGATCTGCGCGGTCATTTTCCACCCAGTTCCACGCAAGGTTTACCTTGCTAAACGGACACTCTCATGTCGAAGAGAAGCACCTCCGCCTTTTCCACAGCTTCGATGCAGATATCCTCTTCCGAAATGGTGCCAGCGCCATCGCCCGCGTCGAGGCGCTCGCCATTTGCCGTCACCGAACCTCGAACGACTTGAACCCACCGCGCGCGTCCATCTGCGACCCGATGCTCGACGGGTTCGCCCGGTTCGAGAATCGTCGCGTAGATATCCACATCGCGGTTGATCGCAATGGAACCGTCGCGACCGTCTCCCGACACAACAAGCCGAAGCCGCCCGGACTTCCCGGGCACGGAAAATGTCTTCTGGTTGTAGCCCGGTGTGGCACCATCGCGTTCAGGCAAGACCCAGATTTGCAGGAAATGCACTGGCTCCGTATCCGATGCATTGAACTCGCTGTGACGAACGCCCGTGCCCGCCGACATGTGCTGCACATCGCCCGGGCGGATGACCGACCCGTTTCCCATGCTGTCCTTGTGCTGAAGCTCTCCCTCGATCACGTAGGAGATGATTTCCATGTCGCGATGGGCGTGGGTGGGGAAGCCGCCCCCAGGCGCGACGCGATCCTCATTGATGACCCGGAGGGGCCCAAAGCCCATGCGCTTCGGGTCGTAATACTCGCCGAACGAGAAGGTGTGGCGACTGTCGAGCCAATCGATCTGAGTGCGGCCCCTGTCTTCGGACCTGATAACAACCATGGCCATCCGATTTTCCTTCGCTAAGCTGCCTGGCCGTCACATGCGTATCGGTAGACCGGCCGCCAAGAGCAAAGGGAAATCACAAGCGCGTAAGCGATCAGGGCCGCGTGTCGGCCGCCACCGCCGCAGCCAGCGCATAGCCGAGCGCTACAGCCGCGAGGCACATGAGCACCGAGATGCCGACATTCGCGAGGGCTGCCCACGGCTTGCCATCGCGCAGCAGGTCGAAGGTTTGCAGGCTGAACGAGGAAAAGGTGGTGTAGCCGCCGCAGATGCCGATCATCACGAAGGCGCGGGCGTCGCCGTGCAAACCGTATCGGCTGCCCGACACCGAGAGCGCCGCGAAGAGTCCTATGATGAAAGAGCCGGTGATGTTGATGAGGATCGTGCCCCACGGAAAAAACGGTCCGGTGAGGCGCACCATGGCGTCGGAGACGGCGGCGCGCGCCACGCTTCCGATGGCTCCGCCGAGCGCGATGAAAAGGTAAGTCCACAAGGACATGCGTCTGCTCGCGTGGATCGAGGGCGCTGAGGCGTCGCGCCGACGGCCGATAAAGGAATGCCCGCCTGGAACCCGTCCGATCCGATTGAATCGAAATCAGATCGGTACAACGGAAGCGATCGGATTTGATCAACCTGATCGGCTCCGCCTCTCGGGCGACGAGCAAGATTTATACTAGGTCGGGGCGCGTTATAAGTCCGTCATCGAGCATCCACAAGGCAGCATGCCATCCGGCGGCGCGGTTTCAGGCTGGCGCGTTTTCACCGAGGCCGACAGGGCAGGAAACGCCGGTCCCGCCGAGGCCGCAATAACCGCCGGGGTTTTTCGCAAGATATTGCTGATGATAGCCCTCCGCGAAATAGAACTCGCCAGCGGGTGCGATTTCGGTCGTGATCGCGCCATGGCCTTTTGCGGAAAGCGCCTTTTGATATGCGTCCTTCGACGCGAGCGCTTCGCGTGCCTGCTTCTCGTTCGTGGTGTAAATCGCCGAGCGGTATTGCGTGCCGACATCGTTGCCCTGCCTCATGCCTTGCGTGGGATCATGAGCCTCCCAGAAAGCTTTCAGCAGCTCGCCATAGCTGACCTTCTTCGGGTCGAACACGACGAGAACCGCCTCGGTGTGGCCGGTGCCGCCGGAGCAAACCTCCTCATAGGTCGGGTTCGGCGTGAAGCTGCCCGAGTAACCGACGGCGGTCACGATGACGCCGGGAATCTGCCAGAAGCGGCGTTCCGCGCCCCAGAAGCAGCCCAGCCCGAAGATCGCGATTTCGCTGCCTTCGGGATAGGGCGGCTTCAGCGCGGCGCCGTTCACGATATTGGTATCGGTGGTTGGAATCGGCGCGTCGCGGCCGGGAAGTGCGGTCGCGGCGTCCGGCATCTTGGTCTTCTTGCTGAACGAAAACATGGGCACCTCTTTCTGTCGCGCTCGATATGGGGACGCACAGGCGGAGAGAAAAAGGCCCGCGCCGGAATTTCCGGCGCTGGTTCACGCAGACTTGCGCGCAGTCGGCGCTAGTTGACGCGAACGTCAGGGATCGTCGGCTTCTCGACGCTGATCGTATTCTTGTCGTAGATGTAGAAAGCTGCGAGTGCGGCAAGCGCGACGACAAGCGCGCCGATAAGAAAATTCCGCATTTTCAGTGCTCCTTCCAGCTGAACGTCATTCAGCAAACGGAAGAGAAGCGGGCAATGTTCCGTATTTGCGAGCCCCCACTTTTCGCTATTTCTTCACGAACGCGAAGGCGGCGAGCGCTCTTGCCCGCGCCGCCGTGTGCTCGACGATGGGGTGCGGCCAGGTTTCGCCGAGAGTGACGCCGGCTTCACGCAGCGCCGTCGCGCTCGCCGTCCATGGTTTATGGACAAGCGAGGCGGGAAGCCTGGCGAGTTCGGGCACGAAGGCGCGCACGTATTCGCCGTGCGCGTCGAATTTCTCGCCCTGAAGCACGGGATTGAAGATGCGGAAATAGGGCGCGGCGTCCGCGCCGGACCCCGCCACCCACTGCCAGCTTGCGGCGTTGTTCGCGAGATCCGCGTCGACGAGCGTATCCCAGAACCAGTCCTCGCCGGTCTGCCACGGCAGAAGCAGATGCTTGATGAGGAATGAGGCGACGACCATCCGCACGCGGTTGTGCATCCACCCGGTCTGCCAGAGTTGGCGCATTCCGGCGTCCACGATGGGAAATCCCGTCCGCCCGCGCCGCCACGCCTCAAGCGCATCGATGTCGTCACGCCATGGGAAGGCGGCAAACTCTGCGCGGAACGGCTCGTCGGGCAGATGCGGGAAGTGGAACAGCAGGTGATACGAAAACTCCCGCCAGCCGACTTCGCGCAGATACGCCTCGGCTCCCGCCTCATCGCCGTCCGCTTCCGCCGCCGCTTTCACAGCGTGCCAGATCTGGCGCGGCCCGATCTCGCCGAACGCCAGATGGGGCGACAGGCGCGATGTACCATCTGTGCCGGGTTGGTCGCGCCGTGCTGGATAGGACGGCAGCGCAGTTTCTATGAAAAGGGCGAGCCGATCCCGCGCCGCCGTTTCGCCGGGCGCCCACGCGGCGCGCAGGCCGCCTGCCCAGTCTGGCTTCGTCGGTTCAAGGGACCAGCTTTCCAGGACATCGGAGCGGGGCCAGCGCTCTGGCGCGGCGAGTGTATCCGGCGGAAGCAGCGGCGTTGAAGGTGCGCCGCGCTGCGACAGGGCGCGGAAGAATGGGGTGAACAAGCGAAACGGCTCGCCCGAGAGATTCGCGAGGCTTTCCGGCTCGACAAGGATCTGCCCGCCGAAACGCCGCAACGAAACCCCGCGCGCTTCGAGCGACGATTTCAGTCGCCCTTCCATCGCACGCTGAAAAGGCTCGTAGCCACGCGTGAAAAAAACGGAGCGCGCGCCGGTTTCCTCGATCAGGTCGAGCAGCGCGCGCTCGGTATCCCCGCGCCGTAGCACCAGCCGCGAACCGCGCGCTTCAAGATCCGACGCAAGGGACCTGAGCGACTGATGAAGCCACCAGCGGCTCGCACCGCCAGGGCGCCAGCGGCCCGGCGTCTCATTATCCAGAATGTAGACAGGGATGACCGGCGCACCCGTATCGGCCGCAGCCGAGAGGGCAGGATGATCGGCAAGGCGCAAGTCGCGCCGGAAAAGAACGAGGGCCGGGGCGGAACGCGATGAAGCGGTCATTGTCGGCGTTTCTCCTCATCTTGCGCGGCAAAGGCGCGGCTCCCCCGGAAGTTGCATCTAGATGGACAGATCGCAATTGCGTTCGGGCCGCGTTTTTGAGACAGTTGTCGAAGCAATCCGATCCGGCCCTGGCACTCGCAAACGGTTTCATGCCGCAAGACGAAGCCCTGTGTATCGCGGCGGAACTCGATCCGCCTTTTACAATCCTCGGTGCGCAAAGCCAGCGCGTCCCGATCGTCTTCAATTCGCCTCACAGTGGACGGGTTTATCCCTCGGTCTTCCTCGCTGCGTCGCGGCTTTCCGCGCAGGCGCTTCGCAAGTCCGAGGATGCGTATGTCGAACAGCTTCTGAACGCCGTGCCAGCGCATGGCGCCGTGCTGATGCATGCCCACTTTCCGCGCGCCTACGTGGACATAAACCGAGAGCCTTATGAACTCGATCCGTTGCTTTTCAGCGGACGGCTGCCCGATTTCGTCAACAGCCAGTCTCTGCGCGCCATCGGCGGCCTCGGCACCATCGCCCGTATCGTGAACGAGAAGGAGGAGATTTATCCCGGACCGCTGGCGCTCGACACGGCCCTCGTGCGGATCGAAAACCTCTACAAGCCCTATCATGCAGCGCTCGGCGATTTGTTGCAGGCATCGCGGGCGCGCTTCGGCGCGGCCTTTCTGTTCGACTGCCATTCGATGCCGTCGCAGCAGGCGGAGCGCGGCGGCTGGCCGGATTTCGTACTCGGGGATCGCTTCGGCGCATCCTGCGCGCCGGAAATCACGCGCCTCGTCATGGCGCTTCTGAAGGGACTGGGCTATCGCGTCGGCCTCAACAAGCCGTATGCCGGCGGCTACATCACCGAGCATTTCGGCAAGCCGCAACAGGGCGTTCACGCGCTCCAGATCGAGGTCGACCGCAGCATCTACATGAATGAGGAAACCTTCGAGAAGACGCCCGCCTTCGAGGGCCTGCAGCGCGACATGTCGCACCTCGTGTCCGCGCTGGTGCAGGAGTTGCCGCGCTGGAGCGGAGGCTATAAGGTCGCCGCTGAGTGACGGATGGTGTGCAGCGTAAGCCCTCGACTTGGATGCCCTATCAGGTTTTGGCGAACCCCGGCCTCGGGCCGACAAAAAAAGAGGCCATCCAAAATGATTGAACGGCCCCAAGTCTAGGGAGGAAACGCCCAAGGAGGGCAGCGACACGCGTAATGAACGCATATCGCACCGCAGTAATATCGCATTGCAGCGCACAAAATACAAGAGACAGTTGTGATGTGCACCGCGTTGCTCGTTTCCGCAACAAATCGTCCGCCAAATAAGCCTGTGCGAAACATCTGCCAAGTTGCATACGATTTCACGCAGTATGTCGACAAAACGGGGAGTGTCCGACGTGCCGATTGCCTTTGATTCGCTGCTTGAAACAGCGCACAAGCTCGCCAATGCCGCGAGTAGCGTCACTTTGTCGCACTTCCGCAAGGGAACAAACGCCGATCATAAGGGCGGCACGTCCTTCGATCCCGTGACTGTCGCCGACAAGGGCGCGGAAGAGGCGATGCGCGCCATTCTGCTGCGTGATTTCCCGGATCATGGCATCGCCGGGGAAGAGTTCGCTCCCGTGAACGAAGGCGCGGATTATGTCTGGAGCCTCGATCCCATCGACGGCACGCGCTCCTATATCATCGGTCTGCCGATCTGGGGCACGCTGATCGGCGTTCTTTACAAGGGCAAGCCCATCCTCGGCGTCATGGATCAGCCTTTCATCGGCGAGCGTTTCTGGAGCGATGAGCATGCCGCCTGGTATCGCGGACCGAATGGGCTCAGGCGCTGCAAGACGAGGACGTGCGCGAATCTCGGCGACGCGTTGCTGACGGCAACGACGCCGGACATGTTCGAGGGCGAGGATGCGACGCAATTCGATCGGCTTGCCGGTTCCGTGCGCATGCGCCGCTTCGGCGGAGACTGCTACGCCTACGGCATGCTGGCCCTCGGCCAGATCGACATCGTGGCGGAAGCGTGCCTGAAGCCGTTCGATATCGTTGCGCTGATCCCTATCGTTGAGAAGGCGGGCGGTGCGGTGAAAACCTGGGACGGCGGCGAACCGCAGGCAGCCGGGCGGTGCATTGCTGTTGGCGACCCCGCCTTGCTGGACATCGCGCTCGACCGATTGCGAGGCTGAGCAAGGCGTGAAGGCGCGCGGGCCTTAATAGCGGTTCCCCTCCATCGCTTGAACGCACTCCCAAAGGCGCGCGCGTTCTTCCGTGGGCCGCTACCCGACGCTTATCCGCTCTTTCCGGGCTTCTGGAAAATGATCCAGAGATCCTCGCGGTAAGCGTAGAGCTGGATCGTCTCCGAGGAGGCTTCACCCCAGTAGTCGGTACCGTGCGAAGATCTGTCGGGCTTGCCGAATAAAGTCAAAAAGGCCGGCCTGAGGCTCTGCGCGGTGGCATAGGGGTTGTCTTTGGGCGACAGGATCGCTGTGATCTTGGACGCCGTCATATAGTCTTCGGGGTTCACATCCTGCGGTTCGAATTCGACGCTGAGGGTAAAGCTGCCGTTGTTTAGATGAAGCCGTTGCTGGCATTGTTTTCGTCCGTTACGGCAGGTTTCATGGAGCGTAGCCGGCTCCTTGAAGAAGCCCGATCCGTCGATCGTGCGCTTCACGGCTTCAAAACTGTCGCCGAGCTTGATGCCGAACACGCTGCATCCCGAAATGTCGGAGACTTTTTTCTCTCTGACCGCGCACGGCTTCGTGCCCGAGAAGAGGAGGCGGCGGAAGTTTTCCTTAACGGCATCGCGATCGAGGAGCGCGCCGCCGGATGTGGCCGCATAGGATTGCACCGTTTCGGGCGTCGGGCTCTTTTTGCCGGTTAACGAACTCCACGCCAGCCACACCGAAAAGCCGACAAGCCCCAAGATGCCAAGCGCGTACAGCGTGGAAAGGAGCACTCGCTCCCAGAGATTATGAAACGCCTTGTCATCCATCGATCTGGCCACTCACACGAAAAACGCGACACGTATTTTATGAAACTTTTATCTTTCGCCAGGCATGCCGCATAGGCCGTAGACGCAGCGATGCACAGCTTAGGCCACGGCACATCGAGCGTGGCGAGCCGGAACGGGCGCACCGTCATCTTGTTGAATTCCAAAAGGCGCGAGCAAGCGGGGCGCGAATGAGCGTCTCCGTCTCGCGGTTGGAAGCGGAAGGAGATCCAGGTGGATACGCATCAGCAGGGGTTCGCAAAGCTCGTCGCGATGATAGACGCCATTGAGGTCGGCATGCTCACCACAGCCGACGAAAGCGGCCATCTGCGGGCGAGGCCCATGGCAACGCAGCGTGCGGAGGATGGCTGTCTGTGGTTTTTCACGGCTCGCGACTCGCCGAAGATCGAGGAAATTCGCAAGGACCATCAGGTGGTTGTCACTTACAGCGACCCCGCGAACCAGGTTTTCATCTCGGTTTCGGGTGTCGCGCGTACGCTCAGGGACGAGGCCAAAATTCGCGAGCTTTGGACGGGGCAGGCCCAGCGATGGTTCCCCGAAGGCCCTGAGGATCCGCGCATTGCGCTGCTCTCGGTTGAAATCACGGCGGCGGAATTCTGGGACGTGGACGCGTGCAATATGCGCGAACTGATGAACTCGAACGCTTCACCCGAACAGCTCGCCGCCGCGACCGATCACAAGGCTATTTCCTGATCCAAGACAGCCGGTGAGCGCGACGTGTGGCCCGTCAGGTCATTTCGAGGGAATGCTGTTCTTGGTCGACCACAAAACATGAAAAAATTGAAATACTAAATCACGGACTCGTCAATAAGTTGCCATCTCTTGGCCCCGAAGCCCGCTTGTTGTGGGCCTCATACGGTTAAACAGGACGGAGATCGGCATGTCGTTGCGCAGGATTCTTATTGCTTCCATTCCCGCATTTTTCGCGGCAACCACCATCGCATCCGCTGAGCCTGTCGCCTATTCGTTTGATCCCGGTCATACGACGGTTCGCTTCTGCTGGAACCATCTCGGCATCAGCCGCCAGTGTGCCCAGTTCAAGACCTACGAGGGCGAAGTGCTTTACGACGCGGCCAAGCCGGAGAACAGCAAGGTCGGAATCACCTTCAAGACCGACAGTATCGAGACGCTCGTACCGGTGTTCAACGACCACATGAAGGGCGACAAGCTGTTCGATACGAAGGCTTTCCCCGAGGCAACCTTCAAGAGCACAAAGTTTGAACGGACCGGCGAGAAAAGCGGGAAAGTTACCGGCGACCTGACGATCAAAGGCGTGACGAAGCCTGTGGTGCTCGATGTCACCCTCAATTTCGAGGGCTCGCACCCGATGTCGAAGAAGCCGACGCTCGGCATCGGCGCCAATACAACGATCAAGCGCACGGAATTTGGCGTTTCGCAGGCTGCGCCCTTCGTTTCCGACGAAGTGACGATCGACATCCAGACGGAACTGAACAAGAAAATCTAGTGGTCCGATTCCGACATTTGCATCCGTTTGCAGCACGCTTGCGAGCAAATGTCGAAATCGAAAGGACCACTAGCAACATCATGATTCTAGTGGAGCTTTTGAATTTGACATTTGAGCGAGAACTCGCTGCCACCGGGACTCAAATGTCAAATTCGCTCCACCAGGTAGTCCGCGTCAAACCGGACTCGATACGACGCGGCATCCATCCGAAACATAAAGCATTGTGCCCTTTTGCGGCGCAGTGCTTTATGTGCGTCTTTACAATGCGAAGCCTCAGATTTCCTCAAAGTGCGATTTCTCGACGGCAGACACGATCTGGCGCGGGAACACCGGGCGCGCCCGCAATCGCCTGGCGAACAGCCGCGACGACCGGCATTCGCCATCCCTGAACAACCTGCTTTCTGTTCGATAGCCAGCGCTCTTCATCCTTGAGCCTATCCCGCCATTACCTCGATGTGTCGGGAAGCGCCGCCCGTTTCGTCTACGGCGTCCAACCACAAAGCGGACGGAAGTCGCGGCACAGTAAATTCGTCTCGTCGATCAGCTCGTCTTCATCAAATCGATGCGAGAAACGCAGGCGGTCTGCCGAGACTGGGACGCCAACCTGTTGTGGTTATAAACACGGCATATTGCCTAATTATTAAGCGAAATATTGCGAGTGCTTTAGAAATGAGCGCTCATTTTTAGAGCCATTCTCCGCAAAGCGGTAAGTTTAAGGTCGATTCGCGGTGCGCCGTGTCGCATGGACGAATGCTCGCCTTTGGCACAGCTTTTGAAGTCGCTGCGGCAGCCGTGTCTTCGCGATCCCCTTTCCTTCGCGCGGGCAACGTGAAAAATGAGCGTGTTCGAGGCAGGATGTTGGAGGATTCAGATATGAAACTGGTGGTGGCGATCATCAAGCCATTCAAGCTGGAAGAAGTCCGTCAGGCCCTCGACGGTCTCGGCATCGAAGGGCTTACGGTCAGCGAAGTCAAAGGCTACGGCCGTCAGAAAGGGCACACCGAAATCTATCGCGGCGCGGAATACGAGGTGAACTTCGTTCCGAAGATCAAGATCGAAGTCGTGGTGGCCGACGAGCAGGTTGATAAAGTCATCGAAGCTGTTTCTTCGGCGGCAAAAACGGGGCAGATCGGAGACGGCAAGATCTTCGTGTCTACGATCGAACATACGGTGCGCATCCGCACGGGCGAATCCGACGCTGATGCTCTTTAGTAAGAAGGGAAAATCAATGACACCTGTCTGGCGTAATCTAGCTCTTCTAGGGGCAACGGCCCTGGGAGCGATGGCTCTCATCGATCCATCGCTCGCCCAGGAAGCCGCGACTGCGGCAACCGACGCCGCGGCTGCGGCGCCGGAAGCTGCCGCCGAAGCCGCGACCGCTGCCGCTGCAACGGCCGCGAAGGCTCCCGAACTCGTTGTTGCCAAGGCCGACGACGCATGGATGATGACGTCATCGCTGCTCGTCCTCCTGATGACGGTTCCCGGCGTTGCGCTCTTCTATGGCGGCATGGTCCGCACGAAGAACATGCTTTCCATTCTGACGCAGGTCTTCGCGATCCAGTGTATCGTCTGCGTGATCTGGTTCATCTACGGCTACAGCCTGGCATTCGGCAGCGCGGAAGGCGCGCTTGCTCCGTTCATCGGTAATTTCTCGCGACTTTTCTTGCACGGCATCGATTCATCGACCGTGGCTGCGACCTTCACCCCGGGCGTTGGCATCCACGAACTGGTGTTCGTGAGCTTCCAGATGACCTTTGCGGCGATCACCACCGCGCTGGCCGTGGGCGGTTTTGCCGAGCGCATGAAGTTCTCTGCGGTCGTCCTTTTCGCGATCCTCTGGCCGACGATCGTCTATTTCCCGATCGCGCACATGGTCTGGGCCAACCCTGGACCGGCCGAACTCGCCCTTAACAATGAAGCTGCCGTTGCAGCCTCGGGCTTCGGTTTCCAGATGGGTGCCCTCGACTTCGCCGGCGGCACCGTCGTTCACATCAACGCGGGCCTCGCCGGCCTGATCGGCGCGCTGCTCGTCGGCCGTCGTCTTGGCTACGGCAAGGAGCCGATGCCGCCGCACTCGCTCACGCTGACGATGGTCGGCGCTGCGCTGCTGTGGGTCGGCTGGTTCGGCTTCAACGCGGGCTCCGCGCTGGAAGCGAGCGGCACCGCCGTTCTCGCGATGGCCAACACCTTTGTGGCGACAGCCGCTGCGGGCATTTCCTGGCTCGTGGTGGAGTGGCTTTTCAAGGGTAAGCCAAGCCTCCTTGGTCTTGCTTCCGGCGTCGTCGCCGGTCTCGTCGCGGTAACGCCTGCGGCCGGTTTTGCCGGAACCAACGGCGCGCTGGTGCTCGGCCTCGTCGCGGGCGCGGTTTGCTTCTTCTTCTGCACCGCAGTGAAGAGCGCTCTCCGCTATGACGATACGCTCGACGTCTTCGGCGTCCATGCCGTCGGCGGCATCATCGGCGCCATCGGCACGGGCATCGTCGCCGCGCCGGTCTATGGCGGCACGGGCGTGACGGACTACACCAAGTGCGAAATCGTCAACGGCGTTCTGACTGCGACTTGCCCGATCGGCGAATATGACGTCGCCGCGCAGGTTCTGATCCAGCTCAAGAACATCGCGGTCACGGGCGCCTGGTGCATCGTCGGCAGCACGATCGTCTTCCTTCTTATCTCTTTCGTCGTCGGCCTGCGTGCCTCGGCCGAGAAGGAGCGCGAAGGTCTCGACATTTCCGAACACGGCGAACGCGCTTACAACCTGTAAAAACGGCGGACGGCAAGACGCCGTCCCCGACTTCCAGTTCCAGGCAGCCCTTTCGCTGCTTCCTGCCGGGCCTTTCGTTTTCTTCGGACAGCGAAAGGCTTCCTCTCCTTTACCGATGCGCCTCACGCGAAACGGCATCGACGTCACTTGATGGCGCTCTCTCTGTGCTGAACGCTCCCTCCGATGGATGGCGCGGAGGCAAGGGTAAGCCCGGGATCCCATCTCCCGGGCTTTTCTCATGACGGCCTCAAGTAGGCCGATTGGCCTGAACGCGGGGACCATGCGCGAAGGTCTTGCGATGCCGGTTTCTCAAGGGTTTTGCCTTCGGGCACACAGTGCTAGACTCCGCGCCCTCTGCTGAAGCAACCCGGTGCGCCCGTGTCCGAAACCTCGCTCTCTACGATCCAGTCGCCGTTCCCGCGCCTTCGCGACCTCATCGAAGGACTGAAGCCCGGCGGCTCTCCCATCGACATGACCATCGGCGAACCTCGCCACGGGGTGCCTTCGTTCGCGGCGGATGTCATAGCCGAACATTCGCGGAGTTTCTCAAAATATCCGCCGATCAACGGCATCCCGGAGCTGCGTCAGGCCATAGCGGCATGGCTCAAGCGCCGCTATGCGCTCGGGCCGGGCGTCGTCGATCCCGAAAGGCACGTCCTGCCCCTGTGCGGCACGCGCGAGGGTCTCGTTTCGGCCATGACACTGGCGGCAGCGAAGAAGAGCGTGCGCGGCGCGGCCGTTCTCATGCCGAACCCGTTCTATCAGGCTTACTACGCGGGCGCGCTCACGGCGGGCTGTCATGCGGTGATGCTTCCTGCAACGGCTGCTGGCGGCTTTCTGCCGGACCTCGATGCGCTCGATCCCGCGCTTCTCGACCGCACGGCGGCCTTCTACATTGCCTCGCCCGCAAATCCACAGGGTGTCGTCGCCAGCCCCGCCTATTTCGAGCGGCTGATCGCTCTTGCCCGCCGCCACGATTTCTATGTTTTTTCTGACGAATGTTATTCGGAGATTTACCAGAACGAGCCGCCGGCAAGCGCGCTGCAAGTGGCCGCGCGGACGGGCGATGTTAACCGGGTGCTCGTCTTCAATTCGCTGTCGAAACGCTCGAATGCACCAGGGCTTCGCTCGGGCTTCATCGCGGGCGACGCGGGCTTTCTGAAGGACTATCTGCAATATCGAAACGTCGCATCGCCGCAGGTGCCGATCCCCATCCAGCAAGCCTCCGTGGCGCTCTGGTCTGACGACGCGCATGCCGCCGAAAGCCGCGCGCTCTATCAGGCGAAGTTCGCCGCCGCGAGTGAAAGGCTCGGCGATCTTCCGAATTATTACGAGCCGGGAGGCGGCATGTTTCTTTGGCTCGATCTCTCGCATTTAGGCGGAGGTGTCGAGGCCGCGAAAACGATTTGGAAAGGATGCGGTGTCAAAGTGCTGCCTGGGGCCTTTCTGGCGCAACCGGACGAGCGCGGTTTCAATCCGGGGGACGATTACGTCCGGCTCGCGCTGGTGGACCCGCTCGACGTGACGCGCGACGCGGTGGACCGCCTCGCGTCGATGCTGTTGTGACATGGCCGCGCGTTCGGCCGTCCGGTAAGTCTGCGGTATTTTCGTGGGGTGGCGTGCGCGCATGGAGTCGACGCAAAGGTTTTTGCCGAAAGCGCTTGCGGCCGAGTTGCGGCGTCTGCCTTGGCGCGTGCTGGGCTTCTCTCTCGTCGCAATCGCGGCCGCGATCTGGCTCGCGCTCATAAGCTGGTCTTACGGCGACCCGAGCCCGAGCTACGCCACTACATCGCAGCCGCATAACTGGCTCGGCCATCGCGGCGCGAGCGTGGCGGACGCGATGATGCAGGCTTTCGGACTGGCATCCCCCTTTCTCGTGTTCCCGGTATCGGTGTTCGGCTTTCGCATTTCGGGCGGCAATATCCCCTCGCGCCCGCGCCTGCGCCTCGCCTATTGGGCGGGGGCGGCCTTGCTCGTACCCGCGTTCTTCGCCATGTTTCCGACGCCGAAGAGCTGGGTGCTCGATACCGGCCTTGGCGGCATCGCGGGCGACTTCGCCGCCGCGCTTGCGGCTAAGGCGACGTCGGCGATAGCGCCCTGGCTCCTGTGGCCGCTGCTCGGTCTGATCCTTCTCCCCGCTGGCGGCTGGTGCCTCCTTCGCGCGTGCGGGCTGAATTCCAAGGTCCTCCCCGCAGCGTTCCAGATGGGCGGCGAAGCTCCTGCGCGGGGCAAGGGCAAGGCCAAAGGCAAAGCGAACGCGGAAGAACCGCTTTTCGACAAGGCGGCGAACTGGGCGAAGCGTGTTTCCCGGCAGGGCAGCGGTGCGCTCGCGGCATTCGCGCACCCCGGCGACTACTGGCTCGCGCGTGTTCGCGAGGAGACGCCACCCGCTCCGGCCTCATCGCCCGCGCCCGCGAAAGCGCCAAGGGGGGCCGCGCCGAAGGCCGTGGAGCCTTCGCCCTTTTCGGACTGGGGCAGCCGCCCCACGCCTTCGCTTGGCGGTTCGGACACCCGCCGTGTCGAAGCCGAATCGGACGGCCTATTCGAGGATGTGCGCATCGAGCCGTTCTTCGGCGTCCGCCGTGAGCCGAATGCCTCCGCAGACGCACCGGCGGCCAGCAAAAAGCCCGACGATGACGGCGAGCCTGTTTCGCCGATCCGCCGCCTGACGGGCAAGGCCATGGAAACGGCGATGAACGGCGCACACAAGATCATCGAGACGAGCGCGGCAGCCGCCGCTGCCGTCAAGCGCCAGAAGCCGCTCATTTACGTGAAGCCCGCCAACGACGAGCCGGCTCTTCGCACTGATGACGACGTGCTCGAACACTTCACCTCCGCACTGCCGCCGCTCTCGTTGCTGGCGCCTCCGCCCGTGGCCTCGGAGCGGCCCGGAGCGCACGATCCCGTGCTGATGCAACGCGCATCCGCGCTGATGGGCGTGCTGGGAGATTTCGGGGTGAAGGGGAAGATGTCGGGCATCTATCCGGGCCCGGTCATCACGCTGTTCGAGCTTGAGCCAGCGCGCGGCACGAAGTCCTCGCGGGTGGTGGGCCTCGCGGACGATATCGCGCGGTCCATGAGTGCCGTCTCGGCGCGCGTCGCCGTCGTGCCCGGCCGCGACGCCATCGGCATCGAGCTGCCCAACCCGAAGCGCGAAATGGTCTCTCTTCGCGGCATCCTCGAATCGAACGCGTTTCAGGATGGGCAGGCCGCGCTGCCGCTCGCGCTCGGCAAGTCCATCGGCGGCGAGCCGATCGTGGTGGATCTCGCCCGCATGCCGCATCTTCTCATCGCGGGCACGACGGGGTCCGGCAAGTCGGTCGGCATCAACACGATGATCCTGTCGCTGCTCTATCGTCTGCCGCCGAGCCAGTGCAACTTCATCATGATCGACCCGAAGATGCTGGAGTTGTCCGTGTACGACGGCATCCCGCATCTGCTCGCGCCCGTCGTTACCGACCCGAAAAAGGCGGTGGCCGCGTTGAAGTGGACCGTCAAGGAGATGAACACGCGCTACGAGAAGATGTCGAAGCTCGGCGTGCGCAACATTACGAGCTACAATTCCAAGGTCGCGGCGGCGCAGCTTCGCGGGCAGCCGTTGAAGCGCGTCATTCAGACAGGGTTCGATCCCGATACCGACGAGCCGATCGAGGAAGAAGAAATCTTCGATCCGGTGCCGATGACCTACATCGTGGTGGTCATCGACGAGATGGCCGACCTGATGATGGTGGCGGGCAAGGACATCGAATTCGCCGTGCAGCGCCTGTCGCAGATGGCGCGCGCGGCGGGTATCCATCTCATCATGGCGACGCAGCGCCCGAGCGTCGACGTGGTGACGGGCACGATCAAGGCGAACTTCCCGAGCCGCATCAGCTTTCAGGTGACGTCGAAGATCGACAGCCGCACCATCATCGGCGAGCAGGGAGCGGAACAGCTTCTCGGCGCGGGCGACATGCTCTACATGGCGGCGGGCGGCCGCATCATCCGCGCGCATGGGCCGTTCGTGTCTGACGAGGAAGTCGAGCACGTCGCGGCGCATCTCAAGGCGCAGGGCTTCCCGAACTACCGCGACGACATCCTCGAAGACCCGGACGCCGAAGACGAGGCCCCGCGCAAGGGTGGCGGCGGCGGAGACAGCGGCGATCTTTATGCATCCGCCGTCGACATCGTGCTGAAGGACCGGAAGCCAACGACAAGCTATCTCCAGCGCCGCCTCGGCATCGGCTACAATCGCGCGGCATCGCTCATCGAGCGGATGGAGCAGGAAGGCATCGTCGGCGCGCCGGGCCGCACCGGGCGACGGGAAATCCTGATCGAGGAGCGCCACAGGGCGAGTTAGCGGGGATGGTGCTCGCCCTGACGGCGGGGAGAGTGGCGCCGCGCTTCACTTTTGCACTGGCGTGGCTTTCTCGGCGACGATTCTGGGTCGGCCGCGCCCTCTCGCCGCGAATTTGACGCTTTCTTGCAAATTCATAACCGCAAAATTCCAAGGTTTTCATAGGGGCCACCGGAGCATGAGCAAGCGCGTCTTTTCGAGCTTAAGGGGATCAGGGGCGCGGGTCGCGCTTGGCGCGCTGCTGGCGACCGGCACCGTGACCGCGGTTTTCGCGCAGGGCGGTCAGACGGAAGTCCACAAAACGTATCCCGCTCCTTCCGCCACGCCCGCTCCGGTTGCTCCAGCGCCAAAGCAGCCGCTCCCGGTTCCGACCGAAGCCCCGGCTCCCGCTGCCAAGCCGACAAGCCCCATCGGCGGAACGGCATCAACAGCGGCGCCAGGCTGGCAGACTGACCTCGACCTCGCGCAGCAGCCGCAGGCGATCCCCGAAACGGCTGCGGCGCCCATCCAGGAAAGCGACCTCGAAGTCGTCGCCAAGATCAACGATTATTTCAACAAGCTGACATTTCTGCAGGGCGTGTTCGTGCAGACAGATCCCGACACCAAGCAGAAGCGTGGCAAGTTCTACCTCGCGCGCGGCGGCAAGGTGCGGTTCGACTATGGCGCGCCGAGCAAGCTCAAGATCATCGCCGATGGCAAATATCTGGCGATCGAGGATCACGACCTCAACACCTCGGACCGCTATCCTCTGGAGATAACGCCCTTCCGCCTCCTGCTCTCGGAGCACGTCGATCTCATCAACGACGCCAATATTCTCGGTGTCGAACAGGGCCCGGACACAATCGTTCTCACCGTCGAGGACAAGAAAGGCGATGGCTCGGGCCGCATCCGTCTCATGTTCTCGAAGCCGGACATGACGCTGAAGGAATGGATCATCACCGATGCGCAGGGCTTGAACACCAAGATCGAGGTCGCCAATCTCGAGGAAAATAAAGAGCCCGCGCCCGATATTTTCCAGTTTTCCCAGACGATTGGCTTCAAGTCCTCGAATTGACAAGCTAGCGATGCGACAGATTCGTCACTGTCAAGGTGCGAATTGCCGATTTTTCATTTGCAATCGGTGGGGGGCGTGCTATCTTACCTTGCATAGAGAGATTGATGCCAGTCACCATCGGTAGTGCCCCCCCGTCTAGCCGAAGGCATTAATCTCTCAGCGTCGGCTTCCCTCCCGACGCATGCGTGAAAACGCAAAAGCGCCCAACCTTCGCCGGAGTTGGGCGCTTTTTTTTGTGCCCATGACACTCCGCATCAGCACCTGGAATATCAATTCCGTCCGCCTCCGCTTCGATCTCGTCGCCCGCTTCGTGCGCGAGACGGAGCCCGATATCCTCTGCCTTCAGGAAATCAAATGCCGCGACGAGCTTTTCCCGGCCGACGGCTTCCGCGAGCTTGGCTTCGAGCACATCGCGATCTGCGGGCAGGCGGGCTATCACGGCGTGGCGACGCTGTCGAAGCTGCCGCTCGAACCGCTGCCGCGTCAGAGTTTCTGCGGCACGGAAGAAGCGCGCCATCTCGGCGCCAAGGTCGCGCTGCCGGGCGGCGGCTCGCTCGCGGTGCATAACATATACGTGCCCGCTGGAGGCGACATCCCGGACCCGGAGCTGAACCCGAAATTCAGGCAGAAGCTCGCCTATCTGGCAGCGCTGGCGAAGTGGGAGCGCGGCTGGGCGGACGATGCGAATGCCGTGCTCGTCGGCGACTTCAACGTCGCGCCGCTCGAAACCGACGTCTGGTCGCACAAGCAGCTTCTGAAGGTGGTCAGCCACACGCCCGTCGAGGTGGAGGCGCTGGAGAAGGTCCGCGAGGATGGCCGTTGGGTCGATCTCGTCCGCCGCGTCATCCCGCCCGAGCAGAAGATCTACAGCTGGTGGAGCTATCGCGCGCGGGACTGGGCGGCAGCGGATCGCGGGCGGCGGCTCGATCACATCTGGGGCAGTGCCGCGATGGCCGAGCGGACGCGCGGCGTCAGCGTGCTGAAGGAGGCGCGCGGCTGGCCGGGCCCGTCCGACCACGTGCCGGTCACGCTTGAGTTTGAAGGTTAGCCGCACGGCCTTTGCGAGCGGCTCACTCTGCCATCAGCCGAGCACGCGCGCGAGGTCGACAATCAGATCGTCAGCGTCTTCCAGCCCCACCGAAAGGCGGAACACACCCTCCCCCGCCGCAGCCCGATAATCGGCTTCGGCCTGCCCTTCCAGCCGGAAGGCGGAGCGCAACAGGTCGTCGGTCGGGATGTAGAACAGCAGGCTCACCGTCTTGCCGAGCGACACGGCGTAGGAAATCACCTGAAGCTCGCGCGCGAACCGCGAGGCGAGCGCCTTGCCGTCGCCCTTCACCGTGAACGACAGAAGGCCCGAGAAGTTCTTCATCTGCTTGCGCGCGATTTCCGCCTGCGGATGGCTTTCGAGACCGGGCCAGAGCACGCTTGCAACGGCGGGGTGGCCTTCGAGATAGCGGGCAACGGCGCGCGCGTTCTCCTCGTGGATGCGCATGCGCGCTGGCAGGGTCTCGATGCCGCGCAGGATCAGCCACGCCGCGAAAGGCGAAAGCACCGCGCCGAAATGGATCAGCGGACCGGCGCGCAAGGCGGTGGCCCTTTCCGCGTCGCGAACGGTGATCGAGCCGCCGAGCGCATCGCCGTGCCCGACAAGATATTTCGTGAGCGAGTGCACGACGTAATCAGCGCCGAGCGACAGCGGCTGCGTGGCGACGGGCGTTGCGATGGTCGAGTCGACGGAGAATTCCGCGCCCGCCTCGTGCGCGATCTCGGCGATGGCGGCGATGTCGCTTACGCGCAGGATCGGGTTTGCGGGCGTCTCGATATGGACGAGCCGCGTCTTTCCGGGCCGGATCGCGGCGGCGACGGCCTCGGTCTTCGAGGTGTCCACACGCGTCACCTCGATGCCGTAGCCGGGCAGGATGTCCTGCACGAGTTCGGCGGCGCCCGCATAGCACACGTTCGACAGCAGGAGATGGTCGCCTGCCTTCAGGCGCGAGAGGAAGAGCGCGGAAATCGCCGCCATGCCGCTGCCGAAAACGATGGAGCCCGATCCGCCTTCAAGGGCGGTGAGGCGGTCTTCGAGGAGCGTCAGCGTGGGGTTGCCCCAGCGGGTGTAAAAGGGCGGCGGAGAGCCGTTCAGTTCGTTCGCGGAAAAGCCGACGCCTTCCGCGTCGGCGTAGAAGCTCGATCCGGGCACGATGTCCGGTGTGACGGAAACGCCGGGCTCCCGTGCGTTGATGCCGCCGCGAAGAGCGAGCGTCGCCTGTTTCAGTCCCTCGGTCATGGTAAGTACGAGCCGCGCTAATGAGTTTTACAAGGCGCCACTTTAGGTCAAAACCATTGAAATTGCTATGCTTTCAGCGCATTTGCTGCGATGCGTGGGATTTCGGAGAAGCCGTTTCGCGGATCGGGCGGATAGCGCCATGAACGCCCGCTCGATGATGGCCGCGAAGAAAAACGCTCCCACTGCCAGCCCGCAGCGATCACTCGCGCACGGTGCGGCTTTCCTTGACGGCGAGCGGCGGTTCGTCAATCGCGGGCTCAAGGCCAAGCGCCTCAAGCTCACGGCGCGCTTCGAGACGCAAACGCTCCGACGCCGTTTCGATCTCGGTCTCAAGCCGCTGCATGAACTCCTGCTTCGGCAGTCCCGGCGGGATCGGATCGAGAAATTCCACCACGATCGTGCCGGGATAGCGCAGGAAGGAATGACGCGGCCAGAACATGCCGGAGTTGAGCGCCATGGGGCACACGGGCACTTTCAGATCCTGATAAAGAAAGATGATGCCGGGCTTGTAGTCTGGAGCGGCGCCCGGCTCGGCGCGCGTGCCCTCGGGAAAAATCACGATCTCGCGGCCCTCGGCGGCGCGGCTCCGCGCTTCGCGCACCATCTGGCGCAACGCAGCCGGGCCAAGCTCTCGCTGGATCGGTATGAGTTCGAATTTCCGGCAGAAGCGCCCATAAAGCGGGATCGACAGCAGTTCCGCCTTCATTACGAGCGCCGGATCGCGCATGAGCGAAAGCGGCGCGAAGGTGTCCCATGTGGCCTGATGCTTGGCTGCTACGATACACGGCCCCGGAAGAAGCTTCTCTCGTCCGCGAACCTCCATTTTCGTGCCGCAGATCACCCGCAGCAGGCCCTGTGTGACATCGCCATGGAGTTTCAGCGCCGCCATAGCCCACCGGCGGGGCACGATCGGCAGAAGCAGCCAGCTTCCAAGGATCAGGAAGACCGCCCAGGTGAGGTAGAGGATGGGAATGAAGAGCGCGGATCGAAAGAAGAGGAGGGCTTTAGCTGGCGCGCGCATTGATCAACTGTGGCTCGTGTTCGTTCCTGGCGGAGGCGTTGGAGATGGAGTTCGCGCCGTAGCGCGCCATCGCCGTGATATACTTCATGTACTCCTTCCAGAGAACCCACGCAGTGCGCGAATCGCGCCACCAGCGTTCGTCGAGGCGCGGCGCCCTGACCGGGTAAGGCACAAGCTCGACGTCCCGCATCGCCTGATGAAGTTCAATCAACGCGCGCGGCATGTGGTAAGTGGATGTGACGACGATGATCGACCGGTATCCGCGTTTTCGTACCCAGTTCGTGGTCTCGGCCGCGTTGGCTTCGGTGTTGTGGGCATTGTCGATGTCGACGCAGCAGGAAAACAGCGACCAGCTTCGCGACCCGCGAGACGTAGTAAGGCTCATGATCTGCGGCGCGCGTGTCGTCTTGTGTACGCCCGAAATAAGGAGTCGGCGTGCCTTGCCCTCGGACAGAAGGCGCACGGCGGCGGCGATGCGCTCCTCGTCACCCGTGAGCGCGACGATGGCGTCTGCGTCCTTGAGCCTCGCCGACGGCATGATGCTGACCGAATAGGCGAAGATAAAAAAGCCGCACATGATCGCGAAGGAAAAAAGAGCGGTTATGCGCACCGCACGCCGGAGGATCGCTCTGGGAGCGAGCAGATTACGCGGGCAAGTCTTGTCGCCGTCGGTGCTCATTGCTCGGCCAATATAACGCCGACCTACGGAATTGCCTATATTTTTCGGACCGTGGTCCTCTGCCATTAACCCTAACTGTTCTGATGGTTGAGGATTCTGCGCACACCATAGCGCGAGGTGAGCTTGCAGATGAGCGCGACAGCCACAACCACGACCACCAGCACCGCGTATCCGCCGATGTCGAGCGTGCCCGCGCCGACGAGGCGGCGAATCTCGGCTGCCGATGTCGCGGACGTGCTGATCCCTTCCGTGATGTAAGGCAGGCAAAGGAACAGGAGACCCGCGAGGCCCGCGCCGAATATCCCCGCCTTCACGCCAACCTTGAGGAAATGTGTCTCGAATTGACGGGCGATAAATTTCTCTTCCGCGCCCACAAGGTTCAGCACGGACACGATCTCGCGGTTGGAAGCGAGGGCGCTCGTCGCGGCCGCCACGATCACCGCCGCTGTCGCCATCGCCATCAGGAACAGCATGCCGATGCCGCCGATTTCGAGGAGTCTCGTCAGGCGGCGTATCTCATTGCGCCAAAGCCCATGGTCGTCGAGAAGCGCACCCGGAAACTTCGATTCGAGCACAGTCTTCAGCGTGGCTATGTCCGGCGGGCTCGACGTGTCGATCTGCACCGCGATGAGCTTCGGGATCGCGAAGCTCTTCAGCACCTCGGAGCGGCCGATCCATGGCTCGACGAGCTTCAAGGATTGTTCCTGGGAGAACGGCGTGACGCGAGCGATGCCGTTCTGGTCCTTCAGGAACTGGACGATTTCGGCGGTTCGGTCTTCTCCCGACGTGTCGGCGCGCGGCTGGATCTGAACGGTGATCTCGGCCGAGATGCGGTTCGTCCACACATTGGCGGCATTGAAGACCACGTAGACGCCGCAAGCCGTGATCGAGGCGAGGAAGCCCATGATCGCGATCACCAGCGCGAGCGAGCGCCCCGTGACCGATCCCGGCGGCACGATGGGGGCGTTCGGCCGGGCATATTTGGGCTGAGCCTGCTTGCGTGCCTTGTACGGCACCGGAAGCGCGGACGCGGGTTCGACGGCACTCATGATTCAACGGTACTCATGATTCGACGTACTCATGGCCACATCGCTACTCGTGCATTTCCAACCGGCCGTTCTCAAGCTGCATGCGCGCCGCCGGGAACTGCGACATGAGCTGATAATCGTGGGTCGCGATGATGATCGACGTGCCTAGTCGGTTCAACTCGATGAACAGGCGAAGAAGGCGGCGCGCCATCTGAGGGTCGACGTTGCCGGTCGGCTCGTCGGCGAGGAGAAGTTCAGGCTTCGCGATCACCGCCCGCGCGATGGCCGCGCGCTGCTTCTCACCGCCCGATAAAACCGCCGGAAAGGCATGCATGCGGTCGCCGAGGCCCACCCAGCGCAAAAGCTCTGTCACATCGTCCTGATAGTCGCTCTGCTTGCGGCCCATCACGCGAAGCGGGAGCGCCACATTCTCCCACGTGGTCAGATGGTCCAGCAGGCGGAAGTCCTGAAAGACGATGCCGATGCGCCGCCTGAGGTCCGCGCGCTGACTCGTCGTATTCTTGGCGATATTTCGTCCGAAAAGATAGACGAGGCCGCGCGTTGGCCTGAGCGACATGAACAGCATGCGCAGAAGCGTCGTCTTTCCCGCGCCGGACGCTCCGGTGAGGAAGTGAAACGAGCCGGGATGCAGGTGAAAATTTACGTCGCGCAGGACTTCCTGGCCAGCCCCGTAACGGAGACCGACATTCTCGAATCGAATAAGAGCATGACCGGTATTCACAACCTCAACCCTGCTGTTCGCTCCCGAGGCGATTTATGATAAGCCCGAGGCGATCTAGCAATGGATTTCGACAAAGCCGAGACGGCGGTAGCGGAAAACGAAGAACAGAGTTGATCCGATGATCATCGAATGCCCGGCATGCACGACGCGCTATGAAATCAAGGCCACGCTGCCGCCGGAAGGCCGCTCCGTCCGTTGTGCCAAATGCGGCACGGTCTGGCGCGCACTGCCCGACGTTGCTGATGAGCCTCAGGACAGTCAGCCGCAGGAGATCGAAGCCGCAACGCGGCAGCACGCCTTAGAGGAAGAGTCCGCCGTGTCCGAGGTTGAACGTCAGAAGCGCGACCTTGCCGCGGAACTTCGGCGGCAATGGGGTGCCGACGCAATTCCGAAGGCCGAGAGCGACGAAGCGGGGACGGATGCCGTCGGCGTCGCATCCGCGAGTCATGTCGCTGATGAGCCTGTGCATGCCGACGAGAATGCGCCCGGATCGCGTTTCGCCTCGTTCAACGAAGAATGGCGCCGCGATGACGCCGATTTTCACCACGAAACCGCCCCTGTCGCCGGAGCGGAGACGAATGTCGGCGCCGCAGCCTCGCCGAAAGACGAGCAGATTGCACGGGAGCTTTCCATTGAAGAGCCCGTTGCGGAGCCGTTTGCCGGTGGCGAGGCCGGCAGCGAACAGTCCGCCCCGCGCGAAGATGGAAAGGTGAGCTGGTTCGGCAGCTTCCGCCGTCGCCGCAAGCAAAAGGAAACCGAAGCCTCCGCGGCGGGCGAAGAGGCGGCAGCTTCGCCCCAGATCGCCGAAACGATCCCGTTTCCTCGTCAGCAGCACGGCGCGGACGCAGCCGCTCCTGATGCCGGCCCCGATCTACGCACGCTGGAAGAGGCGCGCGAAGCGGTTCGTGGGGTGTTTTCGAGCCTCGGTGACGGTCGCCCGTCCCTTCCTGGCCATAGCTTCGCCTCGCCCATGACCGCGCCCGTCAGCGAGACGGGGCGCGACATCCCCCCGGCCGGAGCGCGCGCGCTTTTTCGGGGCGAGGCTGAAAGCGGTCACGATGAGGGCGCGCCCGCAAGCCACGCTTCCGGTGAGCAGCGAGACGCCAAGTATGATCGCACCCTGTGGCGCGTTCCCGAAGACGAGAACGCAGAGGAGGGCGCTTCGACGGATGCCGGGCGCTCCGATTCCACCGTCGACCCGCGTTGGCACCCGAGCCTGGAGCAAGCCGCGACGCCGGGCGATCCCGACGCCGCGCTGCGAAAAGCGATGCAGTCGCAATACTCGGATGCTTCCGAAGACAAGGAACTTGCCGACGAGTTGGAAAGCCATCTCCGCGCCGCGTCGGGACCACGTCAGGAAGGGCGTCTCGAAGACGATCTTCAGGGCGATCTCGCGGCCATCTGGAAGCGCCCGCAGGTACGCGCGCCGGTCGTTCCGGCCGAGGATTCCGCGCCTCTGGCCGATGACGCCGATGAGGCCGGTTTCGATCCCCGCCTTGCTCGCGAAATCGAGGCGACGCAGGAGTCGTCAGGCGTGCCACGCCGCGGCGTCGGCAGCCTTGCCGTTGCGGCGGGGTGGGGCCTCTTTTTGACCGTGGCTGCCGGGCTTGTGGTCGGCTTGCTGGCTTTTCGCGATATCGTCGCCTTCTCGGCGCCGGGCCTTGCGCCGCTCTACAGCGCCTTAGGAATGCCCGTCACGGTGCAGCCGCTCACGTTCGATACCGTCACTTACAAATGGACGATTACGGACGGCAAGCCTACCCTTCTCGTCAGCGGAGCCATTTACAACACATCGAAACGCAAGGTGAAAGTGCCCGATTTCACGATCACGATCAGGGATCGCGATCCGGCGCTCGACCGCGAATATTCCGCCGCGCTGCGAAGCGGAGCAACCAAGATCAGGTCGAGGCAGCGCGAAGATTTCGATATCGAACTGGTTTCGCCCAGCCCAACCCTGTCGTCCATCGAACTCGCGCTCAAGAAAGTCCGTTAGCCAATAATGACAGCCGGTCTCCTGGAACGTTACCGTCGCCTTCTGGCCGACGGCAAGATTTCGCCTGACCCCGCGCAGGCGCTCGCCGTCGAAAAACTGCAAATCCTAACAAACCGGCTCGCGCTTTATGTTGCGCCAGCGAAGACGGACTTCTTCTCCTTCTTCACGCGCAAGCGGGGCGAGGTGCCGAAAGGGCTCTACGTCTACGGCGCGGTCGGCCGCGGCAAGACGATGCTCATGGATCTGTTCTTTCAGGAAGCGCCGGTCGAGAAGAAGCGTCGGGCGCATTTCCATGAATTCATGGCCGATGTTCACGCCGCGCTGACCGTTGCGCGGCGCGAGGCGAAAGACGACCCTATCGTGTCCGTGGCGAAGTCGATCGCGGCGGGGGCGCGGCTTCTGTGCCTCGACGAGCTGTTCGTGACCGACATCGCCGACGCGACCATCGTAAGTCGCCTGTTCGCCACGCTGTTCGATGCCGGAACGGTTGTCGTCTTCACCTCGAATGCGCACCCGACGCAGCTTTACAAGAACGGGCGCAACCGCGACCAGTTCGTGCCGTTCATCCATCTGATCGAAAACACGCTGGAAGTGCTGCAACTCGAGTCCGCGCAGGATTACCGCCTGCAGCACCTCACTCACGGCGCGCTGTATTTCTCGCCCGCCGATGCCTCCGCCAAGGCCGCGATGGATGAGCTTTGGAAGAAGCTCACCTTCGGCGAACCCTGCGCGCCGGAAGTCATCCCTGTGCTTGGCCGCGAGCTTCACGTGCCCCGCGCATGCCTCGGCGCGGCGCGGTTCACCTTCGCGGAGCTGTTCGAGCAGCCGACTGCCGCCGCCGACTATCTGGCGCTCGTCCGCCACTATCACACGATCTTCGTGGATGGAATCCCGGTTCTGACCCCTGCCGACCGCAACGCCGCGCGCCGTTTCATCACGTTCATCGACTCGCTCTACGACGCGCGCACGGGCTTCGTCGCTTCCGCGGATGCGCAGCCCGACGATCTCTACAAGGCGGGCGACGGCTCGGAGCTTTTCGAGCGCACGGCGTCGCGTCTCATCGAGATGCGCTCGCCCGACTATTTCACGAAGGCGGCGGCGAGCCGGGAAGCGGATGCGCCGGAAGGATAGATGCCCGCCGGATCGCCGCTACGAAACGAGAATCGCGACGCTTTTCTCGGCGGTGGTTCCCGTGTCCTCGGTCCAGCGCAGTGCCAGCGTTCCGCTGGCCGGCGGCGTCAGGAAAAAGCGTAAGTAGGGGTTGGCCGCCAACGAGCGATGGAATTCCACCGTCAGCACGCGGTGGCCGTCGAGGGTGGCATCGAGCCGCTCGACGAGACGCTTCGGCAGCACGCGCCCGCTCGCATCCTTTCGCAGCCCGGTCTCCTGGGGATGGCTGATGATGGTCAGCACTTCCCCGGGCTTGCCCGGCGTGAATATTTTCGGCACGCGTACGCGGGTTTCCAGCAGGGATTCGCTGTAATCGGCGTCGATGACCATCAGGCAGCCCGAAGCGGTAATGCGCACATCGCGTTCGGCGACGAGCACGGCACCCGAGGCGAGGCGCGCGACCGCGATCACGGTCTGGCTTTCGTTGAGGCGGATGCGTGTCGCGATCTCGCCGCGTCCCGTGAGGGCCGTCAGCCGGAGCGTGGCCACGAGCGGGTAGGGGTTCGAGGGCGCGAACAGGTCGAGCGTCTCGATGAAGTCGTCCGGCGCAAGCGTTTCGGGGCGGATCAGCACCGGCACCGACGCCCCGTTTTCCGAGAGCAGCGGCACATCGAGGGCGAGGCCGTCGAGCGAGGGCGTGGCGTCTCCCACGGCGGCGCGCGCACCTTCGAGCCGAGACCATGCCCCGCGAGCGCAGGCGCGTTCAGGGCCAATCGCCCACGCGACAGCGGATACGGCTGTCACCATGAGTAACGACCGACGCCTCATCCTCGGTCTCGTCAGCGCATCATTCATCCTCGCCTCCCCGGGAAAATTTCATGGCTTCACCGGCGCAAGGTGCAACGGGCCGTGCAGACCGAGAGCGGCCCCGCCAAGGATGCTCGCCGCCGCGATAAAGGATGCGAGCGAGAGCGTGGAGAGGCCCGTCAGTCCGTGGCCGATGGAGCAGCCCAGCGCCAGCGCGCCGCCCGCGCCCATGAGCACCCCGCCCGCGATATAACGCAGCATGGATCGCGGAGAGGTAAAGCTTTCGAGCTGGACCCGACGCCGCGCGAGCGCGGTCGCCAGCGAGCCGACGAAAACCCCTGTCACGACGCATACGCCGAACGACGCCTTGATGCCGGTCGCGAGCATGGAATACTGGATCGTGTCGCCGATGGGACCGATGAAGGTCAACGAGGTCAGCGGCGCCGGATTGAAGTCGTCGTCGCCCAGATAGCCGGTCACGAACCAGCCGAGCGGGATAAGCGCGCCGATCACGAGCGCGGCGACAATCTGAGTTGCATCGCGACGGAAGGGCCGGTGGCTGAAGGCGAAGGGTGTGAGCACCGCTGCCAGCAAGCCCACGACGAGCCACCGTGCTGGCTCTTTCTCAAGCCATAGCATGCCGGCGAGCCCCGACAATGTCGGCGGAGATACGCCCGGCGCGACGGTTATGGCGCTCGCGGCGGCAACGCGCAGCGGCGCGATCAGCCCCGTCAGCGTCATATGCGCCGCGATGCCAATGCAGAGGAGCACGACGAACGACCGCAGGTTGCCGCCCCCGAGAAGAACGAGGGAGCGCGCGCCGCAGCCGTTCGCCATGACCATTCCATATCCGAACAGAACCCCGCCCGACACCAGCGTGACGAGCGAGAGCGTCGGCTGTGCGTATGCCGACCGGGCAAGCGAGACGTAGCCCGCCGCGTCCAGTAACTGGCTGAGGACGACGGCTACGGCGAGAGCGAGAGCGAATGCACGAATTTTCCGCCCGTCGCCCCCGGACCACCAGCCGCGCAGTCCGCTCAGAAGGCAAAAGCCACTCACCTGTCCGGCGACGCCGAAGGCGGTTCCGATGAGGAAGGCCGCCCACGGCAAGAGTTCGACAGCGGTCAAGACCGCCTCCGTTGTTCTAGGCGGTCAGGCGCGAAGCGCTGTTCCCCAGGTGTCGTTGGTGATCGCCTGATACCAAGCGTTGGCGTAAAGTGCCTCACGTTTGCGGAAATCGGGGGCCGCGGCCGCCGGGCTCACGCCGCCCGACCCATCGACCGAAATGATCTTGCCGTCCGCGACCTTGTAGACGCCCGCGACAGTGATGCCGTATTCCGGCCCGATGAGGCTGTAGCAGGTGTTGACCCACGACGGGTTCGGCGTGGTCCGCCCCTGCAACGACGCCACGATGGCGGCGGCGGCCACCTTGCCCTGTGCATTCGCGCAGAAGCCGGATTTCGGCATCGGGGCGGCGATGGTCGCATCGCCGACGACGTGGATATCCGCCACCTGCTGGGACTCGAAGGTTTCCGGCTTGATCGGCACCCAGCCGGCCTTGTTGGTAACGCCGGCCCGCTCGGCGATGAGGCCCGCCTTCTGCGGCGGGATGACGTTCAGAACGCCGGCCTTGTGCGTTGTGCCGAATTCGGTTTCGACCGTGAGCGACTTGGCATCGACCTTGACCACCTTGCCATCTTTCGACAGCGGAACCCATTCGATCAGGTCGCCATACTCCTGCTTCCACCCGGCAAGGAAAAGACCCTGCTTCGAGAAGGCGTCCTTCGAGTCGAGGATAAGAATCTTCGACTTGGGCTTCTTTGCTTTCAGGTAGCTGGCGATAAGGCCCGCGCGCTCGTAAGGTCCGGGCGGGCAGCGGTACGGGTCGGCGGGCGCGACGAGGATGAACACGCCGCCATCGTCGAGCGCTTCGAGCTGCTTGCGGAGCAGGCGCGTCTGATCACCGGCCTTCCACGAATGAGGCGCGAGGAGCGAGGCCGCTTCGTCATAGCCCTGAAGACCGTTCCAGTTGAAGTCGATGCCCGGCGAAAGCACGAGCTTGTCGTAGGAAAGCTTCTCGCCCGACTTCAACTTTACGGTCTTGGCGGCCGGGTCCACCTCCTGCGCGAAGTCGCGGACAACCTTCACCCCGTAGACCTTCTTCAACTCATCGTAGCCGTGACCGATGGTTTCGAAGTCGCGGAGTCCGGCAAGATAGAGATTCGAGAAAGGGCAGGTGTAGAAGCGCGGCGACGGCTCGATCAGGGTGACGTTTATCTCCGGCGCGCGGACCTTGATATATTTGGCGGCGGTAGCGCCGCCGAAGCCGCCGCCGACAACGACAACGCGGGCGGCGCCTTTGCCTTTTGCGAGGGCAGGAGCGGCAATCGCGGGAGCGAGCGCAGCCGCGCCCAAGCCAGCGAGCAGATTACGACGTGTGATCATGTGCCTGCCTCACTTCTTGATTTTCGAGTAATAATTGGCGATCGCTTGCAGGTCGTCTTCAGAATAGCCGCGAGCGATGCGGGACATGACCGTGGCGTTCGGATCTCCCGCTTTGTAAGACTTGAGCAAGCCGAGCAAGATCGGCTCGGGACGGCCCGCCAGGCCGGGGATCACGCCCTTCCAGTTCTTGTTGGAACCGTGGCAGTTCGTGCATGTGCCGGCGAGAACCGACACGTCCGTTTCCGCCTGTGCAAGCGTCGGCTGTGTGCAGGCGAAGAACATTCCCCCTGCCATCAGACCGGCTATCAAACCCAAATATCTCATGAATAACCCCCAGTTAGTCACCCGCCATAATCGTTAACATCGTTGATAGCTTTTGTAAATTTAAACCATCCGAGGCGCCGCGCCGCGCCCCGGATGGCTGCGCGATATAACAGATTGAATAACAGTAATTATTTCCGTGAAGGGTGGCGCATCCGGCTGCGGCTGGCGACCGCAGGGGAGACTGTCCACAGCGCCCGTTCGCTCGTGGCTCAGGGCTTGCAGAGCCGTGCGGTCAGGCCGTGAGCTGCCCAACGGCGCAACGACCGCCGTCTGCGGTGTTTCGTCCTCTTGCCCTTGACACAACCCCGGCGCATCCGCCACACGTTGCGCAACGAATTCTCACGCGCGAGCGCTTCCATGAAAATCAACGGCAACGAAATCCGTCCCGGCAACGTCATCGAGCACAACAACAGCCTTTGGGTTGCGGTGAAGACCCAGGCTGTGAAACCCGGCAAGGGTCCGGCCTACAATCAGGTCGAGCTTAAGAACCTCATCAACGGTTCAAAGCTCAACGAGCGCTTCCGCTCGTCAGAGACGGTGGAAAAGGTTCGCCTCGAACAGAAGGACTTCCAGTTCCTGTATGTTCAGGAAGACATGCTCGTTTTCATGGATACCGAATCCTATGAGCAGATCGAGCTGGCGAAGGATTTCGTGGGCGAGCGCTCGGCGTTCCTTCAGGACGGCATGAAGGTCATCGTGGAAATGCACGAAGGCCGCGCCATCGGCATCGAACTGCCCGATCAGGTGACGCTGACCATCGTGGAAGCCGACCCCGTTGTGAAAGGCCAGACGGCGGCCTCCTCCTACAAGCCCGCAGTGCTTGAAAATGGCGTGCGCATCATGGTCCCGCCCTTCATCGCGTCGGGCGAAAAGGTGGTCGTCGATACGAACGAGATCGCCTATATCCGCCGGGCGGAGTAGACTAAGCCGACAAGCGCCTTCGGGCATATCAAGGACAATGCCGGGGCGGCCTCGGGCCGGGCTCCGGCATTGTCGCGAACACGCAACGCGGAAGTGCCATGCTTCCGCGAACGCATAGGTTTCAGAATTTTCGGGTGGCAAGTCCGCCGCCGACCTCGTGGAGTGCCCGCCATGCCCGCATCAGCGCTGATGACGATCATGATCAATGCCGCCCGGAAAGCGGGACGTAGCCTCGCGCGCGATTTCGGGGAGGTCGAACATCTTCAGGTCAGCGTGAAAGGTCCGGCGAATTTCGTCTCCGCCGCCGACCACCGCGCCGAAACGATCCTCTACGAAGAATTGTCGAAAGCCCGCCACGGCTACTGCTTCCTCATGGAAGAGCGCGGCCTCGTCGAGGGCCCGGACAAGTCTCACACCTGGATCATCGATCCTCTCGACGGCACGACCAATTTCCTCCACGGCATCCCGCTGTTCTCGATTTCCGTCGCGCTCGAACGCGAGGGCGAACTCGTGGCGGGGCTGATCTACAATCCGGCGACGGGCGATCTCTACACCGCCGAGAAGGGCAAAGGCGCATTCTATAACGACTCGCGCCGCCTGCGCGTGGCCGCGCGCGACAACCTCGACGCGGCGGTTATCGCCACCGGGATCGCCCATCGCGGCAAGCCGGGGCAGGAGCAGAATCTGCACGAGATTTACAATGTCATGGTGGATGCCGCCGGGATCCGCCGCACGGGCGCGGCGTCGGTCGATCTCGCATGGGTGGCGCAAGGGCGGTTCGACGGCTACTGGGAGCGCAACATCCAGCCCTGGGACATGGCGGCGGGCATCGTGATCGTGCGCGAGGCGGGCGGTTTCGTCTCGGACGCCGATGGCGGCCGCAACATGCTGAAAAGCGGCACCGTCGTCTGCGGCAACGAGTCGATCCATGCAGCACTTTTGAAACGCATCGCCATTAAAGCTTAGCAAGGTTGCCTTTTTCAGGGTGAAGTTGTATTCCGCGATTTCTGCAAATGGTGTATAGGCCTCCCAAAGCTTGAGTTTTGCACGGATCGACGCGACCGCGGGACACGCTGATCATGAGTAAATCGCCCTACTACAAGACGTTATCCGGCCCCGGACGGTTCGTCGGCCGCATGCTTCTCTTCCTGATCCTCGCCGGGCTGATCGGGTTCATAATTCACAAGCAGATCATCGAGAATTTCGACCACAACCGCCCGTTGAACACGTTGATCGTGGGCGTGCTGATCTTCGGCATCCTCTACACATTCCAGCAGGTCTTCCGCCTCTTTCCCGAAGTGCGCTGGGTCAATAATTTCCGGCTCTCCGATCCCGTGGCGACGGATCGCTCGCCCGCCATGCTCGCGCCGATGGCGACGCTGTTGCAGCGACGGCAGGGGCAGGGAACGATCTCGCCCGTCGCCATGCGCTCGATCCTCGACTCCATCGCTTCCCGGCTCGACGAAAGCCGCGAAACCACGCGCTATCTCGTCGGCCTCCTTATTTTCCTCGGCCTTCTCGGCACATTCTGGGGCCTGCTCGAAACCACGGGATCGGTCGGGCAGACCATTTCCGCGCTGAACACCGAAGGCAAGGAAACGGCGGAAGTCTTTCAGGAACTGAAGACCGGCCTCGAAGCGCCGTTGCGCGGCATGGGCACGGCGTTTTCAGCCTCGCTGTTCGGCCTCGCAGGCTCGCTGATCCTCGGCTTCCTCGATCTTCAGGCCGGACAGGCGCAGGCGCGCTTCTACAACGAACTCGAAGAGTGGCTCTCGACCATCACCGAACTTCGTTCCGAAGGCCCGGCCGACGCCCCCGGCTCGCAGGCGCAGCTGCGGTTTGCGCTCCTCGACATGCAGCGCAGCATTTCCGACCTCGCTGAAAAGATCGAGCACGGTTTCATTCGCGGAGGTGGCGCGAACAGCGAGCATCTTGCCAAGCTTTCGGAAGGCATCGACAAGCTCGTTCAGCAGATGCGCGCCGAGCAGAAAGTGCTGCGCGAATGGGTGGATGAGCAATCGCATAATCAGGGCGAGCTTGCCGCCGTGCTGAAGGAACAGAACCGCCTCGCCGGTGCGCTTCGCGAGATCGCCGCGCGCGCCCGCCGCGACCCCGTGGACCGGTAGCAGCCGGAGGATCAGCCGATGGCCCTTTCCAAGCGCCGCCGCCCGCACGCCGTCGACTACTGGCCCGGCTTTGTCGATGCGTTGTCGACCCTGCTTCTGGTCGTCACCTTTCTCATGGTCCTGTTCATGGTCGCGCAATATTTCGCGGCGCAGGATGCGAGCGGCAAGGACACGGCGCTCGCCAAGCTTCAGCGCCAGATCGCGCAGATGGCCGACCTCCTCTCGCTCGAACGCTCGCAGAAGAAGACTGCGATGGAGGAATCGAGCGGGCTTCGGGAGACGCTTGCCGCGACCAACGCCGAAAACAAGCGGCTGACGAGCCTCCTTTCCGTCGATTCGGCCAAAAGCGGCGACGCCCGTGTCGCGGCGATCACGACGCAGCTCGACGAGCAGAAAAGCATCACCGCGCAGGCGCTGGCGCAGGTGGAACTTCTGAACCAGCAGATCCTTGCGCTGAGGAAACAGCTCGCCGCGCTTGAAAACTCGCTCGGGGATTCCGACAAGCGCGACAAGCAGGCTCAGGCGCAGATCGCCGATCTCGGCCAGCGGCTCAACGTGGCGCTGGCGAAGCGCGTGCAGGAGCTTTCGCAATATCGTTCGACCTTCTTCGGCGAGCTGAAGAAGTCGCTCGGCGACCGGGAGGATATCCAGGTCGTGGGCGACCGCTTCGTGTTCCAGTCCGAAATCTTCTTCGATAGCGGGTCCGCCGACCTCTCGCCGCTGGGCTACGCCGAACTCGACAAGCTCGCCGCCGCGCTGAAAGACCTCGAAACCAAGATCCCGCGCGATATCAGCTGGGTTCTCAGGATCGACGGCCACACCGACGCGCGCCCCATCGCGACGGCGGCGTTCCGCTCGAACTGGGAGCTTTCCTCGCAGCGCGCCATCTCGGTCGTGAAATATCTCGTGTCGAAGGGCGTGCCGCCGAACCGGCTGGTCGCGGCGGGCTTCGGCGAATATCAACCGCTCACGAGCGGGTATTCCGAGGCCGACCTGCGCCGCAACCGCCGCATCGAACTGAAGCTCACAGAGAAGTAGACGCGGCGCGGTTGCGGATCGCGCGCCGCTTCGTTATCTGATCCCCATGCTGCCACCGCAAAAAAAGTCCTCCGGCGCCGAAATCGAAGAGCTGATCGCGCTGCTCGCGAAGCTGCCGGGGCTCGGTCCGCGCTCGGCGCGCCGCGCAGCGTTGCACCTCATCAAGAAGCGCGAGCAGCTTCTCCTGCCGCTCGCCCGCGCGCTCGGCATTGCCGCCGACAAGATCGCGATCTGCAAGGAATGCGGCAACATCGATACGCAGCAGCCCTGCGCCATCTGCGCGGACGCGGGCCGCGACGCCACCACCATCTGCGTCGTGGAGGAGGTGGGCGACCTGTGGGCGCTGGAGCGGGCGGGCATCGTTCGCTCGCGTTATCACGTGCTCGGCGGGACGCTGTCGCCCCTCGACGGGCGCGGGCCGGACGACCTCTTTCTCGCGAAGCTGATGGAGCGCGCGAGGCAACCCGGCGTTACGGAAATCATCCTCGCGCTCAACGCCACGGTGGAAGGGCAGTCGACGGCACACTATATCGCGGCAGAACTGGAAGGTTTGCCGTTGAGGGTGACGCGCCTCGCGCGGGGCGTGCCCGTGGGCGGCGAACTGGACTATCTCGACGAAGGGACGCTCGCCGCCGCGATCAAGCTTCGGCAACCGGTTTGAACCCTGGCTGCCGCCGACCTCCGCCTCATGGTCCGCTCAGCCTGATGCGGTGAATTTTGCATTTGATCAACACCCGCTGGTCGCACCAGAATGACCGGATGCATGCGCCAGAGCACTCGCCTTACGGTCGCTCTCTTTCCTGTGGTAACGTGTTGGAATGACGACGCAGAGTAGCAAGTCCGCAAACGAGGCCGAGGTCACGCCGCCGTCTCACGAGGATCGCCTCATCAGGCGGAAGGTGCGCGCCGCCCGCCGCGCGATGCTGGTCGAAAAGTTGTGGCCGCGCGTCTGGCTTCCGCTCGCGGTAGCTGGCGTTTTCGTGCTGCTCTCGGCGTTCGAGGTGTGGCAGATGCTGCCGCCCGCCGCGCATCTCGGGCTCTTGTGGGGCTTCGGTGCGGGGTTTGTCTTTTCGCTGGTGCCGCTCGTTTTCTGGCGGCCTCCGTCGCGTCAGGATGCGCTCGACCGCATCGAACGCGCCTCGGCGCTCGATCATCGCCCGCTGACGGCCTTTCAGGATACGCTTTCGCAGGATGCCTCACCGGAAATGCGCGCCCTTTGGGAAGCGCACCGCGCGCGTGCGGCCCGCTCGCTTGCGAAGCTCAAGACCGGCGAAGCGCGGCCGCGCGTCGACCGTTACGACCCCTTCGCCCTTCGCGCGCTTCTGCTGCTCCTGCTCGTGGCCGCGCTCGCATCGACGCAAGCCGACTTGCCAAACCGTGTCCGCGCCGCTTTCGCGGTTCCCGATCTTCCACTTCTCGGCGACGGCCTTCGCATCGACGCCTGGATTTCCCCTCCCGCCTATACGCGCAAGGAGCCGTTCGTGCTTTCGGCGAGCGTGCCCGCTGCCGAGGCTGTGCCCGTACCGCAAGGCTCGACGCTGACCTTGAAGATCAACGGGGCTGGCGCGAAGGGTTATAGCGTTGCGCTGGCGTCGTCCGGCGGCAGGCAGCCGGTGTTGCCGACCGCTCAGTCGACCGATACCTATGCCGAATATACGAGCACCATCGACGACGATGTGACGCTGTCCGTCGGCTGGACGCTCGGCTCGGAGCGATCCTGGCGCTTGAGCGTCGTGCCGGACAGCCCGCCGAGGATCGCATTTCATGGGCCGATCGAGGTATCGCCGCGCGCCGTGATGCTGCTGAAATACAAGGTCGATGACGATTACGGCGTCGCGAGCGCGGAAGCGCGTGTGGAGCGCGTCATCATTCCGTCCTCCAGCGGCAAGGATAACGAGGCCGTCGAAGCGCCGCCGCCAGCTCTTCCGCAGATCGGCAAGCCGCCCGTATTCCCCCTCTCGCTTCCGCACGCGCCCGTGAAGGCCGCGGAGGCGAAGACTTACAAGGATCTCACATCCCATCCCTGGGCGGGCCTGCCGGTGGTGATCACGCTCGCTGCGAAGGATGAAGCAGGTCATGAAGGGCTGAGCGCGCCGCGCGGCATGATCCTTCCCGAGCGCAAATTCACGAAGACGCTCGCGCGCGGCGCTATCGATCAGCGCCGTTCGCTCGTCCAGAACCCGGCCGACGTGGCGCGCGTCGCGGACAATCTCGACGCGCTGGCCGCCGCAGCGCAGGACGAAGGCGCGGCCGCGCCGATCTATCTCGGCCTGCGCTCGGCGTTCTGGCGTCTGAGGAACGAGCCGGACATCTCCGATATCGAGGATGTGGTCGAACAACTTTGGGATGTCGCCATTCGCATCGAGGACGGCAACCTGTCAGCCGCAGAGCGCGAGCTTCGCGCCGCGCAGGAGCGCCTGAAGGACGCCATTGAACGGGGCGCATCGCGCGAGGAAATCCAGAAGCTGATGGCCGAGCTTCGTCAGGCGCTGAACAGCTACCTGCAGGCGCTCAGGCAGCAGCAGAACAAGAACGCCGACCGCGCGGCCGCATCCCCCAACGCGAAGACGGTCTCGCCGCAAGACCTCGCGCAGATGCTCGACAAGATCGAGAACCTCGCGAAATCGGGGTCCGCCGATGCCGCCGCGCAGATGCTGAACCAGCTCCGCGACATCCTCGAATCGCTGCAAACCGCTCAGGGCAGCGGCCAGAACCAGGAAGAGGACGCCGAAAGTCTTCAGAAGCTCGACCAGATGACCGACCTTCTGCGGAAGCAGCAGCAGCTTCTCGACGACACATTCCGCGAGCAGCAGAAGCAGGACGAGAGCGCGGACGAAGACAAGAGCGCCGAGCCCCGGCAGGGACAAGGACGGCGCGGGCAGAAACAAGGGCGCGCCTCGGCGGAACTCGATCGGCGACAGGAAGACTTGCAGAAAGAGTTGCAGGAGCTTCTCTCCGACATGAATGCGGATGGAAAGGACCCGGTGCAGCAGAAGCTCCGCGAGGCTGAAGACGCAATGGGCGACGCCATCGATTCGCTCCGCCAGAAGCAGTTCGGCGATGCCGGAGAAGAGGAAGGCCGCGCGGTGGAAAGCCTGAGGCAGGGGACGCGCGCGCTCGCGGAGCAGATGATGCGCTCCGCCGGGGGGACGGGGAAAGGCAATCAGGCCAATCGCGATCCGCTGGGCCGCAAGCAGGACGGCCCTCTCGACAACACGGGCGATGACGTGAAAATCCCCGACGAGTCGAGCGGCCAGCGCGCCCGGGCCATCATGGACGAGCTGCGCAAGCGTCTCGGGGAGCCGTCGCGGCCGATTCTCGAACTCGATTACCTCGAACGCCTCATCAAACCCTATTGAGGTCGTCTTGCGAAATCGCGCCGGCGGCAAGATATTTGCATCAGGGAGCACAATCGGATTTTTGGGCGTTACGCGCCCGGACAGGACACACTCATGACCGGCCCAGCGAACATCGACGAACTCGTCGAGAATTTCGGTTTCCTCGACGATTGGGAGGACCGTTACCGCTATCTGATCGAGCTCGGCCGCGCGCTTGCCCCGCTCGAAGACGCCGAGCGCAACGACGTTACGAAAGTGCGCGGCTGCGCGAGCCAGGTGTGGGTTGTCAGCAAGGCGACAGGCTCCGGTCCCGACACCGTGATCGAATTGCGGGGCGATAGCGACGCGCATCTCGTCAAGGGGTTGATTGCGGTGGTGCTGGCGCTGTTCTCGGGGCGGACCGCCCGCGAAATTCTCTCCACCGACGAGAAGGCCGTTTTCAAATCGCTCGGGCTGAACGATCATCTGACGCCGCAACGCTCGAACGGTCTCGCATCGATGGTGCAGCGGATTAAGCGCGATGCGCTTGCGGCGTCGGGCGCAGAGACCTCGGCGGCTTTGCATTGACCCGCTTGAGTTGGTCTGTCCGACAGCATCAGGGCAGCAAATCGGCTGCGTGTGTTGGCTGATCTTGCGTCAACAAAGTCAGTCGTGAAACTGAAGCGCGGAAAACTTGTCCGTTCAAAAGCGCTGCGCAACGCCGCCGAGCGCTTGTTCAACAAGCGGATATTTCCGAGCCGTAGCAACCCGATATGACAGGCGGGACGGCATTTTGCCCCCTTTTGTCGGTCGGATCTGGCTGCGAAGTTGGTTTCCGCTGCGGAAAGGGCGTCATCGACAAACTGCCACGCTCGGGACACCAAACGGGAGCGCGCTTCGACAAGCCCATGCTCATTCCGGCACTTCGCATGACAAAGCGGTAACGGCCGCCGAATCCCTTGCGGCAAAACGGTAGCGCTGTCACCCCTGCAAAGGTCGGGTGTGAATGCGAGCACTAGAGCGCTATCCGATCAGGCTGCATCGTATCCTGCGGCCTTGAAGTAGTTTGTTCACACTCTGGGTGTGAAGGTCGGGATGAGGTCTCCGATTTTGGCCCAGAGGGCTTCGACGGTGCGTTTGGCGGCCTTGCGCAAGAGCGCCTTGAGCTTCGAGAAGGCCTTTTCGATCGGGTTGAAGTCGGGACTGTAAGGCGGCAGGAACAGCAGTTCCGCCCCGGCCGCTTCGATGGCCGCTCGCGCCGCCGCACCCTTGTGGCTGCCGAGGCGATGCGCGGCCGAAGGCGCTGGGCGGCGACCGTCGTTCGGGGCGGATCGAAGCGCACGCAGCGCTGATCCTCGCTCTTGTCGACGAGACGCCGGACATGACGGCTCAGGAGCTTCGGGCCGCTCTTCAGGATTGCGGGATCGCGGCGGGTTACGGCATGCTGTGGCGCTTCTTCGACCGGCGCGGCGTTACGCTGAAAAAAAGACGGCGCATGCCTGCGAACAGGATCGCCCGGACGTCCTGAAGCGGCGCGAGGCCTGGTTCGAAGGCCAAGTGGACCTCGATCCGGAGCGGCTTGTCTTCATCGATGAAACCTGGACATCGACCATCATGGTTCGCCGCTACGGCAGGGCGCCAAGAGGCCAGCGCCTTCGCGCGGGCATCCCGTACGGGCACTGGAAGACGACGACTTTCGTCGCCGCCTTGCGTGTTTCAGGCATGACAGCGCCGATGGTGCTCGACGGACCGATCAACGGCGCGGCCTTTCAGGTCTATGTCGATCAGGTGCTCGTGCCGGCGCTTCGCCCGGGCGACATCGTCGTCATGGACAATCTTGCCAACGTTCGAGTGCACGCCAGCGGATCGCGCTCGCCGCGCTGACGCCAAAGCGTTCCGCCGCCTGGCGGCAGGACATCCCGCCGGAAATCGCAGCAAGAACCCGCACACGAAGATCAAGAGACAGAGCTTTCGACATGTCCGCCGGCCTCCCGCTCCGGCAGACAGTTTGAATCAGATCGCGCTCGATTGGGAAGCCCTCGCGATTCGATTGGATGGGATAACGCTCTAATATATTCTGTCGCTCGAACAATGTTGTCTGTCCCATTATCCCTTCCGGATCCGAAGACAGCCATACTATGGGACGTGTTCACGCCGGATATGTCGGCCGCAGCCGAACTGGAGAGAACTCTGCCTAACACATTGGCTAAGATACTACTATTGGCTGACCTAGCTAGGTCGAGGACACTTTGAGCAGCTTCTCTTACGACTGGATTCGAAATGTTCTGGATTTGGTTGTAATAAGAAAGCCAATTGAAAGCCGCCACATGTCGCTCCCGTTTGAAACACTATCCCTATTGTTTCTAGTAATATTCTACTTGGTCTGCATATGGCGAAACCGTATACGAACAATCTCGGAACGTCGTTGTCAAAAAATTGCGGAAGGTCGTTTCGATTTCTTTTCTTTGTTCTGCTGTAAGGGATCGTTTTTTGATAAACGTCATCCTGCGATCATCAAACCAGACCTGACAGACTGGACCCAATGGGAAATCTGCGCCGACAACGTCAATTTCATCGGCTACGTTTTTTGGAGATCGGCGTGCCGCGAATTCGACCTCAATATCACCGTGGTTATATTTAAACATAACCTGCCTCCCAGCTCCTTGAGTGCCCCATGGCTCGATAGAGACCCCTTTTTCATTAGTCGCGATTTCGCGTTTGATGGTGAGGCCATCAATATCGTCATCGAATTTTTGCCACGTCCATGTCATCTATTCATTCCTCAAAACCTTGTCTGAGTCCGAAGTCGAAAAGCTGAGCGGCTTGTTGATATGACGTCAATCAAAGCGCGCCCGATACACAGGGTGCCAACGATATAAATCCGTTTTCTTTCTTCGATGTCAAGCAACGCATCGAAGTCGGGCTCAGCGCTTTCGCTGGACGCTACGTTATTGCGCCTCTTCCCGATATTACCCACATTTTCTATGGTCACGACGTCGGTTATGACGTCGAAAGAATATATCTCGATGATGTTAGTGAGGCAGCTTCATCCACCAAAATTCGAGATGAAGCTAGGCTCAGGACTCATTGTTGAGGTAACCAGAAGATGACGGTTGCGGCGATGAGTATGGCG
>NZ_RZNF01000008.1 GCF_003992725.1 Rhodomicrobium lacus
AGCGGCGGCGCCGCCTTGCGCGATATAACTCGGGAGGGATGACAAGGGCGTGTAGGTGATCACGATCACTCCCTGCACACCAGCAACGCCGGGAGCCAAATAAGAGGGACCGCCTGCGCCCGCTCCGTAATTGCCAGGACGGCCCGTTACCGATGGAGACCAGCGGTTGGAGCCGCCTCCTCCGCCGCCGGATCCGATCCCGCTAAGCTCCACGCCCGCGGAGCCGTTCTGGCCCTCGCCGCCACCCGCACCGCCCAACCCGTTATCGCCGGCACCGCCCGCGCCGCCGACGTGGCCGTTGCCGTTCTGGCCATTAAGACCGTTCCCGTTTGGACCAGCCGCGCCGCCGCCTCCTCCGCCGCCGCCAGACTGCTTTTTGCCGTTGTAATACGCGCCGCCACCGTTGCCGCCAGAGAAAACAACATGACCAATTGAGGAAGCACCCAGGCCGCCGCTTCCTCCGAGATAGTTGATTGATCTATGCCCATGTCCACCGCCACCGCCACGAGCGAGCACACCGCTCGTAAGCGTCGCAGGAACCGCGTTGGCGCTTCCATTGAACCAAGTGTCACCTCCGGAACCGGCATCGCCATGGCTGGGACCAGCACTACCGCCCCCGCCGATATTAAAATAAGCCGTGCTCCCTGGCTGAAGCACCAGATTGTTGACCTTGGCATAGGCACCACCGCCGCCACCACTGGAGGGAACTGCGTATCCCTTCCAATCTGCTCCGGCAGCCGACCCGCCTCCGCCGCCAATGACTTCGATGGAGTTGCCCGCGTTGTTCCAGTCGACAGGCACCGTAAATGTCCCGCTGCCCACGGCATCGAAAACGATGGTCTTGGCGTGCGCTGGAAACAGAGCAGAAAAACAGGTCAGCAGCATAAAGAGGATAGTTGACGCGACACTGGCCCTGGTCGACCCAAATACTTTCGTTGTAGAACTGCTCGAAAAAGCACAAAGCAACCGTCCACAACGAAGGATGATCCCACCCATCTTGTTTGTCCTTTATACAAAAATGTCTGGAAGACCATCTCGCCGGAGATGGACTCTAGAGTTATTCTAGATATTATCTTTTGGAGTAAATGTTGCTGAAACCAACCAACCCCTCACTCCAGCCGAATATCAGTTTCAAAAAAAGTGTCAAGATGGTTTGCATTCCGAAACGTTCAGATATAAACGGAAATGCAATGTACAACAGCCAACACAATTCATGGTTGCGTAAAATTACGAAGATATCCTTTTTGTGGAAATGCAGGAATACAATCTTAAGTAGCCGGGCACATCAGGTGCTAAACACACATACTCCTCCGACGCTTGCCTTAAACGAAGGTTGAAGAACGTGCCTCGTAGCAATAACAGCCCGCGAAAAAATAAAACTAAACAAATGAGGGTGCAGAAGGTCGGTGCAGCTTTATCACTTTTGGTGTTAAACGCATGCGGTGCAAATCAAGGATTTCAGGATCCTCTGATTAGCGCTGAGGTATACCAAGAGGGACAAAAGGAACAGACGGCGAAAGCCGGCGGAACCGACGCGCGCCTAGCCGCCTCGCGTGCAGATGAAAAACAAAGCGTTATATTCGGAAGCGGTCAGTTTATATCGGAGCCGCGTGCTGGGAAAACTTCGGAAAACACAAACGGAGATGTAGAACTCAATTTTTCTGATGCGAATGTTCGGGAGGTCGCCCAAACGATACTGGGTTCCATGTTGGGACAGAATATCGTGATAGATGCCGGAATCGATCAGCGCATCACGCTGCGGACAAACAAGCCTTTGAACAAAGCGAGTCTCATTCCCACTTTGGAAACGACACTTGCCGCCTCCGGTTTGGCGCTGGTTAAAGACGGCGCTCTTTACCGTATTGTATCTGCATCTAAAGCGCGCAGCTCAAGCCGCTCGCTCGTGATCGCTAAAAACGGCACTTTGCCAGCAGGTTATGGCATAACTGTCGTTCAACTCGATCACATAGCGCCATCGCAAATGGCGAAAATCCTCGAACCTTTCGCATCCGAGAAGAGCATACTCCGTACCGACGATTCGCGTAACCTCTTGATTGTTGCCGGCACCGGCCCCGAAATAACGTCTCTCTTAGAGGCCGTTGCAACGTTCGATGTAAGCCCGCTTAAGGGCATGTCGTTCGGCTATTTCAAATTACGGCATGCTCGATCCGCTCAGGTGGCTCCCGAGATAAAAAATCTTATCCGCGCTTATGCTGATAGAACCGGCCTCAATGCACCCGAAGTTATTTCGGTTGATCGCCTTAATTCTCTTATCGTTTTTGCCTCTCAAGCTGATGCTCTAAAGCTGGCTAGGCAATGGATCAACGGGCTTGATCAGGAAAAAGAAGACCCTGAAGCGGGCGTCTATGTCTACCGGGTCAAGAATAGAAAGGCAAAAGATCTGGCTCCTATTTTGGCTCAATTATTTCGCGCGGGCGGAGCCGAAAGCATCTCAATCGCAGCCACTACTCCTCCCGATACGCCGACAGTCGATATATCAAGCCAATCGCGCGGTTTTTCCTCTTCAAATCGGGGGCTTGTCCGCAGTTCATTAGCGCCCGATGGTAATGATGCCGGCTCAGGTTCTGCCCAAGCTGCAGCGACAGACACGAACGCTACCCTCTCATCTGGGGGGAGAATAATTGCAGACCCTATCAACAATGCACTGTTGATCCGAGCCACCCCCTCAGAATATCGGTCGATTATATCGGCTTTGGCGCATCTGGACTCGGTTCCGCCCCTTGTCATGGTTGATGTCACGATCGCAGAAGTCACGTTGAATGACGAACTGGCTTACGGCATTGAATGGTTCTTAAAAAAAGGGAATCACGATGCCTCAATGAGCCGCCTAGCCAGCGGAGCGATCTCTTCCTCATTCCCCGGCTTCTCGTATTTCTTCGCGGCGTCAGACATACAAGTTGTTTTGAATGCCGTTTCAAGTGCAACACAATTAAAAATACTCTCCTCGCCAAAGGTTATGGTGATGGAACATAAGACCGCTGTCCTCCAAATAGGTGATCAGATTCCTGTCATTACTTCGACCTCACAGAGCGTATCAAGCGCCGATGCACCTGTGATACAGACCGTTCAATATTATGACACCGGTGTAATATTGAAAGTTACACCGCAAGTCAACTCTAGTGGTTTAGTTATGATGGATATAAGCCAAGAAGTCAGCAACGTGTCCGAAGAGACTTCTAAAACTGAAAACTCTTCGCCAACTATACAACAGCGAAAAATCAGTTCAGCGATTGCGATTCAGAGTGGACAAGCTGTCGTTCTCGGCGGACTTATACGCGATACCAAAACATCGTCAGCAAGTGGCATACCACTCTTGTCAGATATACCAAAGGTTGGTGAGGTTTTTAGTCGAAATCAGAAGAAAATACAACGGACAGAACTTGTCGTAATTATCAATCCCCGCGTAGTTTGGGATCGATCAGATGCTAGAGAAGCCACTGATGAAATTCGAACAAAAATGCAGGCCATATTCGGCCGTTGACCGTAAAATCGCATCCTCGAATATTTTCTAATGCCGCAAGATACCGCCACTCAGTCATTGTTTTTGACAACAATTTTCGCAGCCCCCTTCGTTGGCTGTTTCGCTGCCACCGCCGTTCGTGCTCATATCTCTGGCGAGTCCGCTTTTTGGGGGCGTTCAAGATGCGGGCATTGCCAATATAAACTGGCTATTTGGGATCTCATTCCAATTTTTTCGTGGCTGGCAAACTACGGGAGATGTCGGCACTGCAGTTCGCGAGTTTCGATCCTCTATCCCTATATGGAATCCACGTTCGTCGTGATCACACTCATAGTTGTTAATCAAAATGATTCGATCGAAAGCTTTATTATGGGAATTATTCTTGGTTGGGCGCTTATCACGCTCTGTGCTTTTGATATTGCGGCCTTTGTCCTTCCTAATATTATCACGTATGCGCTTATTTATATCGGGGTCGGAGTGGCTTTCCTTCAGGGAACTGAAGCTGGGTTTGAAAGCGTTGCCGGAGGCTGTGCGGGCGCGATTTTTCTTATTGCGGTCAAATACGCCTATCTGCGAATGAGAGGTCGTGACGGTTTAGGTATGGGCGACGTCAAACTCTTTGCTGCAGCAGGAGCCTGGGTTGGCATTGACGGCCTACCTCAAGTCCTTCTTCTTGGTTCTCTTTTAGGATTGTTGCACGCGACCGTTATCGCTAGAAATAGTCAAGACATTTCCTCGGAGCGAATTCCGTTTGGAGTGGGCCTTTCTATAGGCTTTGGAGCAACCTGGTTATACGGGTCTTTATTGCCATGAATATATATATAACAGAATTGGAAGCGAAAAATCAGTCAATCTCCGAAAATGTGAAAACTGAGCAGGATTTTATCGAACTCCTTATTCAGGATGGTTGGTTAAATTCTGGAGACGTTAGTCGATTGCGGCGAGCAAGATTGGATACGAGAAAATCCATTCTTCGATTAATTCCAAGTCTTGGCCTACTTGATGAAAAAAAACTTGCTTTGCGTTTGGCCAATTGGCTGCAGCTCCCTTTGTTTTCTTTGGACTCAGTACCTCCCAAGGCCCTCTTGTCTGAAAAGCTTAACGTCGAATTTCTTCGTGCACAAGGCTTGCTTCCCGCCGCAATCGAGGATGGCAGTTTGATCGTTGCCACATCCGATCCGCTGGCGCAGTTTCATCGACGGGCAATCGAGATCGCGACGGGGCTTCCGGTTTCTTTTGTCGTTGGCACTTCTTCGGACATCGAAAAGGCGCTGGCGAGATTGTATGAAGAGGAGCGATCCGTTTCAGAGATAGACCAAGAAGGTGACGAGAGTCATGATGAGGATCTTCAAAGACTGAAGGACATGGCCGCGGAAGCGCCTGTCATTCGTTATGTCAATCAGGTTTTGCAGCAAGCAGTCGACAAAAGCGCGTCGGACATTCATTTTGAGCCTTTCCAAGGCATCCTCAGGGTCAGGCTCAGGATCGACGGGCACCTTCAAGAGATCCAATCGCCTCCGGCGGGGCTTGCGTCGGCAATCTCGTCGCGCGTCAAGCTTCTAGCGAAACTCAACATCGCCGAACGGCGCTTGCCTCAGGACGGTCGCATTCGTACTGTTATCCAAGGGCGCTCCATGGATATTCGGATCTCTACAACTCCTACGCTATATGGCGAGAGCGTGGTGCTGAGATTGCTCGACAAAACAGCCGTTTCCTTCAATTTTGCCGATCTGGGGTTCCATCCGTCAGACTTGAAACGCTTTTTTGATATCATCAGCAAGCCGAACGGTATCGTGCTCGTGACAGGTCCGACCGGCAGTGGCAAAACCACAACGCTTTATACATGCCTGCTTCATCTCAATAACGTTGAAACCAAGATCTTAACGGTTGAGGATCCGGTAGAATATGAACTGCCTGGCATCAATCAAATCCAGGTCAAGCCGCAAATCGGCTTGACGTTCTCGAGCGCGTTACGCTCCCTCGTGAGACAGGATCCCGACATCATACTTATTGGCGAAATTCGTGATCTGGAGACTGCCGAGATCGCAAGCCAATCGGCGCTGACGGGACACAGAGTGTTATCGACACTCCATACCAATGACGCATCAAGCGCAGTAACGCGCCTCCTTGACATGGGAGTTCCTGATTACCTCATAGCGGCGACCGTTCGTGGGGTCGTTGCCCAGCGGCTTGTCCGGTGCTTATGCAGTGCCTGCAAAAAGAGAACTTCGATTTTGGCCAGCGGCTCTATCGCAGATAAGCTTTCTGCAATGGGAGCAGACGCTGTTTTTGAACCACAGGGATGTGAGCTGTGCGATGGAACGGGGTATCGCGGACGGATGGGCATCTACGAAATCCTTCCTGTTTCAACTCGAATCCGTGAAATGATCGCCGACCGTTCTCAGGCGACTGCTCTTGAGGCTGCCGCAATTAAGGAGGGAATGACTTCCCTTTATGACGATGGCCTAAGGAAAGTTGCGGAAGGAAAGACTTCTTTCGCCGAGGTCTTGCGAGCAACCAAGGAGGTTTGATGGCTTCCTACATCTACAAAGGGGTGGATCGCTCGAACAAGATCGTTAGAGGTACGCGAGAAGCTAGTGACAAGGTTGCCTTGGTCAAGTCGCTGCAGGCTGACGGGATTATTCCGATATCGATTGGGGAGCGAGTCGAAAAGACTGGCTGGGAGCTTGGTTGGAAATTATCTACGCCATCCATTCGCGAATCGGAGATTTTATATCTGATTTCAAACCTTGAGTTATTGCTTGGAGCAGGCGTCGATCTCAACGCCGCTTTGGGCGCGCTTTCTAAATCGACAAAGAATCCCAAAATTGCCCGCCTAGCGAAGGAGTTACGAGAACATGTGCAGAAAGGTCAAAGACTTTCGAGCGCCCTCTCGTCAATCGATGGAACCGTACCAAGCTTTGTTGTTAACAGCATTCGCGCAGGTGAAAATAGCGGGCAGCTTCAGCATGTTTTGAAGCGCCTAGCTGAATATCTTTCCAGATTTCAACAATTTAAATCTAATATTGTATCATCTCTTATTTATCCGATAATTTTACTAATCATGGCGGTGGTTTCCATCGTCATTCTGATTTCTGTAGTCATACCGCAATTCAAGCCTCTTTTTGAGGACGCGGGCGTTGATTTGCCTCTTATAACACGTTTCTTTGTTTGGGCTTCCGATTTCCTTTCCAATAATAGTGGCCTACTTATACTGATAAGTATTATTTTTTTTATTTTATTGCGAACTACTATCAGGCGGCCTCGGATCGCTCTCCTCATCGACAAAGTCAAGTTTCGCCTTCCTTTGGGAGCGGGCCAATTGTTGAAGAAGGTAGAAGCCGCACGCTTTGCCAGGCTGATGGCGCTCATGCTTGAGAACGGTGTTTCGATGTTGACGGCGCTAGCGCTTGTTCGCGATGCCGCCGGCAACAAATGGTTTTCTTATAATATCGAAATTGTCGCAAAAAAAATCCGGGAGGGAGAGCGGCTCACCCGTGCGCTTTCTGTCGCGGGTATGATTCCAGACACCTACCAAGAAATCCTCGAAGCAGGAGAGGAGGCGAGTCAGCTTGAGATCGTGCTCGCCCGAGTCGCCGACATAGCGGAACGGGAAACGGAGATTTCGCTCAAGAATTTTATGGCCGCTTTTGTTCCGTTATTGACAATCGGGCTGGGCGGTTTTGTCGCCCTGGTTATCATGTCCGTGTTGCTCGCTCTTCTCAGCGTCAACGACCTCGCGTTGAGATAATTTTGTCCGTATGGCCTATTTCGTCTCAGTTTGCAGCTTCATCGAAAGCTCCTGGTTTTCAGCTTGAAGGAGGATCGTCGTGCGAAACACGCTTTTTACGGTCCATCCGTCGAGGCTTCCACCCTCTTCTATTCGGACGTAATCTTGCTTGGGACCTCGCTCAAAAATCGCGGCGCGAAAGTGATCCGACAAGACGGTTCCACGTAAAATGACACCTTGAGGCGGTTGCAAGAGTTTGGGGCGTGGCGGAGTGATTAGCGACGATGCTGGCGTGACTTCTTTTCTGGCAAAAGGCTTTCGATCTGGATGAAACAAAGGACGTTCTACAAATCCCACGAAAGACACCGGCGCGGGCATGGTCTGTTCAGACCTTGCTCTTTGAAAAGCGGATCTTGAAACTTTCGTATTTATCTCCGTTTCAACGTCAAATGCTAGAGACGAAAGCCAGACATATACACTAGCCCCGGCCAAGACCAAGGATCCTCCCCACCACAAAGCGAAACTTTCGACGACGCCGCTACGCCCCCAGGTTCCCATAAATCAGCTATCCTTTTGCAAGCAGGAAGCCTGACACAGTGAGAGAAACATCAAGGATCGGGTCTTCCGCCGTAATAGGTGCTGTATTCATTTGATGCCCTCCGACATTCACTCGCGCCAAAACCGGCCCCGCCTTTATCGTGAGCGCCCCGATGACCAAAACGGGCCTATGCTCATCGATTTGATAAAGCATCCTGGATAACCCGACATTTGAAATAGCAAAGACCAGCGCAATGCTAAAGGAACCGTCTGCTTTGGGCTTGCCTCCTGTTTCGATACGGGATACTTTCACTTGCCCCCCATTGACGGTGACAAGTGTTGCCAACCGTTGTTGCAGTAAAGCGGCGGCTGCATCGGCGTTTATCGAATCAAAAAACAGCCCATTGGCATTCAAATCGTTACTGATTTGCTCTAGATCGACTTCCAATCCCTTTTGCTGCATAAGCAGACTTCGATACCGAAGAACGGTTTCATTCTTGCTGTCACGCTCAAGTTTTAAATCGCCATAATAATCGTATAATGGTTGAAAGATCAGACCCCATGCCAAGGCTATAAACATAAAAGGTATAGCTGCGACGCCAAACTTTCTGAACCTGTTCATCGGACTTTCTGTCCTCCAGAAGCAAGCTCCATAACGAGGCTAAATCGTTCAGCGGCGGTTTGCGTATCACGCGTAACGGCGCCCTGAAACTTGACCGTTTTAAAATCGGATATCGCGCCAAGCCTTTGAGCGATACCCGACGCGTCGTGGGATAGTCCCGATAGTGCCACATTTCCTCCCTGAATGCGAATTTCGAAAAGATAGGACTCGTCGTCGAGCGCTTCGGCAAGTCTGTTCAAGACTAACAAGTAATTGTTGCTAATCTGCTTAGCTTCCAAGACATTCGTCGTCGTCGCTATATGTTTTTCGTGCTGAAGACGCAATTTCGACAAATGATCAATCTTGGGCTTCAAATCAGCAAGATCGGCTTCAATTTTATCGAGTGCCTTAAAGTGGCTAACAATAGGAGAACATAGTGTTGACGCAACAAGTAACGAAACAGAAAAAATGAATACGTAAACACAAAAAGACATTTTGCGGGAAAGAATTCCATGCGAGGCAAATCGAACGATCTTAGTCGTTTTATTGTCACCTTCTATAATAATATAATTGACATCCTTGAAACCGATTCGTCGCAATCTATCAACGATTTCTTCTGCATAATCTTTTGAGGTAATTATAAGTTCTAATTCTAACTCCATTCGGTTGCGGCCCTCTCTCTTGTTGAGAACTGCGTACAGTGTATTTTTGGGAGGGAACGGCGAGAGGCTACCGATCTGGTACGAGATCGCTTCTTCCAAATTATGAGCGACAGCTTTTGGAAGGTAGATGACAGATGTCAAAACACGATCTTTATTCAAATGACCAAACACAGGGCCACCAAAAAGGCCACAATAGGGATTGAGCGCAGCATGAAGACTGGCGACAGCTTCTTCATTGGCGGGGTCCGTAATGGTTTCCTGTCTCTCGACAATCCCAGAACGCATAATCGAGAATTCGGTTTTGTCCGCAAGGCATCGTATGAGAAGAATACGGCGCGCCGGCAAATAACGCTCAAGGCCTGGCGCTATGCTGCGAACTTCGCGCAGCCACCATCGCCAGGCCTCACTGATCGACATCAAAGGTTTCAGCATTCCACCTAATCCGTACATCGAACACCTTCAGTCGAAGCTCGGTTACGCCACTCCAGGATTTGATAAGGACGGGAGAGGTCACCGGTGATATAAACCACAACTTCAATGGGTGCACTTTGCCCGCTAAAAGCGGAGATGGTAAAAATTCCAATGCTTATCGCTTTGGAACTGTTTCGATTTTGTTCCAAAGGAAGCGCAGCCCCTCTCTCTCCGTCGGACATCAGCGCGCGCAACCTGGCAGGAGCGGCATCGAAATCGGGTATTTGCCGGAAGCTATAGACCGATACATAAGGTTTAATTGCTTCAACTACAGAACTGGTGGCGCCAGGCAGCCGAAAAAGCTGAGAGACAGTCAAGAAGGGTCTATTTGTTCCCCGTGCATCGTCGACGGCGTGCTCTATGGCGCCGATAAACTGCAAATTGCTGGGGGCTAGTGGGCAAATGGCTTCAAGAAGTCGGCCGAGAAGTGGATTGGACGTTTGATTGAGGTTGATCTTGCCGGCTTCATTTTCAATCGTGACACGCACCTCCCGGTTGCCAGACTGGTAAAAAATGTCCTGCCCAATCACGGAAGACACAGCTTCGCGATCGGCAAGACGTGCAATCGCAGAGGCGATGCCAGCTTCGGCTGCCAGTTCGTCAGTGAAGTGCTTTTCATAATTATCGACGACCTGCAAATCCGAACGGAGGAGTCGTAGCAGGCTTCCCGTAAGAGCTGTGGCGAAAATCAGCACAAAAATTACGGCGACAAGAGCCGCTCCTTCCTCAGTATCTTTTACAGCTCCCGTCTTCGCGCGGATCATTTTATTGCCAATCGCTCTGTTCAAGGCGAGGAGCAATTTTAAACTCAGGCCATTGCGTATCGGCTCCGGAAAGCGTGACGTCGATAGCGATCAATTTCGGTAACCTCTTCTGGTGCAACCAAGATGTTTGCCATTGCTCATTGCTCACTTCTTTCGATTTTCCGAAGTAACGAATGCTAATCCGCTCGACCTTCGTCGCGACGGTCGTCCGATCACCTTGAGCCTGTCTGTTTTGAAAATCCGACGATAGCGACAAGGTAAGCTGGAGTTCTTGAGGATCATGAAAGAGATGTATGCGGTAGAGTCCTCCTAGACCGATATGGTCGGGAAGAGCAATCACTCCTTCCAGAGAATTGGAATACCCAGAAAAATCGAGTTCGTCGCTATCTGGCTGGTGTAAAGGACGGAGTGTCGTCAGAACACGAGTAAGGCCATTTTCTGCCTCTAAGAGGCTTCGTGTTGATTGGCCTCTTTCCTGCGCTTTACTCCACATATTGTTTCCTAACCGCAAAGCCGTGGCGATGAGCGCGCTTATAAAGCCGAGTATGGCAAGAGTGACCAAAATCTCGACCAAGGTAAAGCCATCCTCACGCCTGAGCGTAATCATGCCAGCCGCCTCTCCGGTCGAACGTTCTTGTTACGCTTGAACGATGTTGGAGCACAATTGTCCGGTAAGTTCGCTGGTAAAGACGAATGCCGCGACGCCATTTCACGATAAGTTCCACATCGAGACCGACAAGCGGAGACGTTTCATGCTTGCGCGTAATCTCGTTTCGAGTGACCTGCAAAGACCATGAGAAATTAGCGTCGAAGTCCCCTTCGGCCCTCCCTTCCTGCATGGGGGATGTCGCACGCAATTCTGCGATTTTGGAGCGCGCATAAGATATGGCTCGATATTGGTCCGCCGTGCGCTGTGCGCCTGCCGCACTTTGAGAGATTGCAGCAAAAAGAGAGCCAAGAACGAGGCCGGTGATGATCAGGGAAACAAGCGCGTCGACAAGGACGAAGCCGTTATTGTCCTCTCCCCCGGATGATAGAAAGCCCTCGTCTTTTAGAACCGTTGGACGCATTTCATTGCAATAATGGCCAGTGTTTTTCCCGGCTCGAACGCACCTCTCCAGAAAGCCAGTTAATCTGTATCGACCAGACTTGACCGCGTTCCTCAAGAAAGATGTGGCCGCCGCTGGCTGTTCCATCGCCATAGAAGTGAACCTGCGCGATAGCACGGTCAACATGTTCGGCCGCTGCGGTACGAAACAGGATGCGGGTTGCGCTGGAAAACTGCCCATACCCGCAAACATCGCTCGTGAATTGGCGCGCCTCGATATCGAGGACGACGACCCGAGAAGAATTTCCAAGAATCGCTTTCGCATGAGCCCGCCTGAAGCACAAGGTTAAATCCTGAACAACAGCACGCAATGAAAGCTGCTTGTCGCGTCCTCCAAAATACGAGGCGCCAATCGCTGTCATGAATGCCATGATCGCAACAACAATCAGCAATTCAACGAGCGTATAACCTTTCACTTCACGTTCTACCAGTTGGTGACATCCTTGTCGCTCCCTTCTCCGCCTTCCTTTCCATCCGCCCCATAGGTGAAGATATCGTAGTCGCCATGGAGGCCGGGCGATCTGTAGTTGTAAATTCGGCGCCAGGGATCCATCAGCATATCCTTGCGCCTCAAATAAGGGCCGTTCCAGCCGGAGGCGTCAGTCGGGATGACGACAAGCGCATCAAGACCTTCTTCCTGCGTCGGATAACGTCCCACGTCTAGTTTAAAAAGATCGAGTGTGGAGGAAAGGCTTTCTATCTGCGCGCGCGCTGTATCTTGCTTGGCCCTGTCGAGATATTTTAATAATTGCGGAACGGCGATAGACCCAAGCAGGACAATGATCGCAAGGACAACGAGAAGCTCAACGAGAGAGTATCCAGAATTATTTTTTCCGGATGTCATCTTGACTTGAGAATATGTTGTGACAGAGCGACGATTACCTACGAAATGAATTACTGCGAAATTATTTTTCATTTTCCGGCCTATTTGGCTACGCTTGTTTTGTTGGGATCGGCTATTGCTGGCCGACACCGCTTTTCGACCTTTTTGCGGCTGGCAACGAAGAGTTTTTAGGTGTAGGGCCCACATGCCAATGCAACTCCGGTTTAGCCGTGCGCTCCCGCAATAATAGAGGTGCACAACAATTGGCAACTATGAATTGTGTTGACTGTTGTACATTGCATTTCCGTTTATATCTGAACGTTTCGGAATGCAAACCATCTTGACACTTTTTTTGAAACTGATATTCGGCCGGAGTGAGGGGTTGGTTGGCTTCAGCACCATTTACTCCAAAGATTATATCTAGAATAAATCTAACGCGTATGTCCGGCGAGATAGTCGTCCAGGCATTTTGATATAAAGGACGAACAAGATGGGTGGGATCATCCTTCGTTGTGGACGGTTGCTTTGTGCTTTGTCGAGCGGTTGCACAACGAAAGTGTTTGAGTCGACCAGGGTCGGTGTCGCATCAACCATCCTCTTTATGCTGCTGACCTGTTTTTCTGCTCTGTTTCCAGCGCACGCCAAGACCATCGTTCTCGATGCCGCGGGCAGCGGGACATTTACGGTTCCGTCCGACTGGAACAATGCGGACAACTCCATCGAAGTCATTGGCGGTGGCGGTGGGGCGGCTGGCGGCGGCAAAAACGCCAATGGCTACGCTTCTCCATCCGGTGGCGGTGGGGGAGGCGCCTATGCAAAAGTTCGCAATCTGATCCTTCGACCGGGTGATCGCGCTTATTATGGCGTTGGTGCGGGCGGCGCTGCCGGTCCGAATACGGATTTTGCTTCAGCGGGAGGCGACACGTGGTTCAATGGGTCGGCAAACGGCTTACCAACTTCCACGTCGTTAGGTGCCTTAGCGCCCGGTGGTTACGGTGGAAACGCTAGTTACAAGAATGTCGGGTTTAATGCGGGAGGTGTTGGAGGTCAGGCTTCTGCTGCAATCGGGCATGTAACCTATTCTGGCGGTGATGGCGGCAAGGGATATTACAACGGCGCAAAGCAATCAGGCGGCGGCGGCGGCGGCGGCGGTGCAGCTGGTCCGAACGGGAACGGTCTTAATGGCCAGAACGGCAACGGCCACGTCGGCGGCGCGGGCGGTGCCGGCGATAACGGGTTGGGCGGTGCAGGTGGCGGCGAGGGCCAGAACGGCTCCGCGGGTGTGGAGCTTAGCGGGATCGGATCCGGCGGCGGAGGAGGCGGCTCCAACCGCTGGTCTCCAGCGGTAACGGGCCGTCCTGGCAATTACGGAGCGGGCGCAGGCGGTCCCTCTTACTGGGCCCCTGGCGTTGCTGGTGTGCAGGGGGTGATCATGATCACCTACACGCCCTTGTCATCCCTCCCGAGTTATATCGCGCAAGGCGGCGCCGCCGCTCTTCCGGCAAGCGAGACGATTGCCGCGACGGCGTCGACATTCGGGGTCTCCTCTTCGGGGGCTGCCACGCATTCGACGCCCATCATGGTCCCCGTTGGTAGCACAGGCGTGCAACCCAAGATCACCCTCGACTATACGAGCGGCGGCGGCAAGGGGCCACTCGGCTTCGGCGGTTCGATCGGTGGCCTCAGCGCCATCTCCCGCTGCGGCAGCGACCTGTTCCACGACGGCATCGTCAAGGCGATCGACTATTCAGCAGGCGACAAGTTCTGCCTCAACGGCGAACGGCTGGTGCCGATGTCCGGCGACTACGGCGCCGATGGCACCGTGTATCGCACAGCCCTCGATGGCTTCTCGAAGGTGGTGTCCTACGGCAGCGCCGGGACGGGACCTCAGTATTTCAAGGTGTGGAAAAAGTCCGGAGAGATCCTCGAATACGGCAACAGCGCCGACAGCTTCATCGGCGCCATCGGGCGGCCCGAGGCGCGGGCCTGGGCGATGAACCGGCTTTCAGACACGGCTGGCAACTACATCAAATACAGCTATTTTCAGAACGCAGCGTCCGGCGAATACGGCATCGACCGGATCGACTACACCGGCAATGCGACGCAGGGGCTTTCGCCTTATAATTCCGTTCAGTTCGTCTATGACGACAAGCCGCGCGAGGAGTTCTATTTCGCGGGCGCCAAATATGCGAGCTCGAAGCGTCTGACGAACGTCAAGGTGTTCGCTGACGGCGCGCTGTTCCGCGACTACCGACTCGCCTATCTCTCGGCGAACCAGCTCGGTTCGATCACCGAGTGCACCGCCGATGCCTGCCTCAAGCCCACAACCTTCACATGGGCAACAACCGAAACCCTCCCCCAGGGAACAAACCCCTTCATCCATCAAACAGGGGAACTGCCAAGGGAAGAATATTTCGACGGTTGCGGCGTTTCCATGTCGCCGGCATCGGGCGACTTCAACAATGACGGACGAACCGACTTCCTCCTGATAAAGGCGACCTGTGAAGGCCAAAAGCTGGGCCTAGGAACATTGGACTTTTGGGATGACTTTATTTGGTTTGGGCGTTCGGATGGCGGCTTCGACAAGGTCAACGTCGGCAAGTTGATCCCGGCAACATACCAAGTGGTTGCGCAGGGCAATTTCGGCGGCAAGGGCAGCAGCGACCTCTATCTGGCAAAGACTGATAAAGAAGGCCGAAAGACGGAAGGCGGCGTCGACTACGTCCTTGTTTCCAAGGGCGACGGCACCTTCAACAAGATCGAAGTCCCGACGGCTCGGGCGATTCCAAACGGCTGGATGGTGGCGCTTGCAGGTAATTTTCGGGGCAACGGCCTCACGGACCTGTTTCTGATTCAGGCTGACGACAAAGGGCGCAAGATCGGGACATCGAGCGATCGCGTGCGGCTTGCCAATGGCGATGGCACTTTCCGCGATGCCGATCTCGAGGCAACGAAATCTCTTCCCGTACCCACGGTTATCAATTCTCAGCCTGAAACATGCTTCAAGGCGAATATTGGTGGTTTTACAATCGGCAATGAAAACGACCTGATCCGATACAAGTTCATCGCGGCCGGCGATTTTAATGGCAACGGTCTGACGGATTTTCTCGTGTCTCCCGTTGACAAGGATTTAAAGATCCGCTCGTCCTCCGTTTGCTATGGCAGCCAGCAACTTAATGACCGTCTTTATCTGTCACGCGGCGATGGGACGTTCGATGTTGTCGACAATCCGCGCGTCGTTGGTGCGGACGAGGGTCAGTCGCCGACATCGGCAAGGACCGGTTACAAGCTTGCCACTGCCACCGATCTTAATGGCGATGGGCTGGCAGAGATCTACCTCAAACATGGTACCGCGGGTGGTGGCAAGGACCGAATTCTCGTCTCGAAGGGCGACGGCTCATTCCAGGAGATTGTGCGCGAAACGGGGCCACAGTTAGGCGACTCAGACGGCGTTCCATCTTCTCTTGCCGCGTTCATTTTGTTTATGAACGGAAAATACACTGCAACTGACAGTGTCTTCATGGTTCGGGACTTTTACGGGAGCGGGGTTACAGCACTTCATAGCCTCAAAACGATCGACGGCAAGGCGAATGAACATTTCATCCTGTCTTTCACTTACGATCTTTCGCTGGCGACGAAGGAAGTGTCTCTCGGCAGCCTGGCGACGGACGGGCAAGAAAGTCAGAATGTTCTTGCTGTCGGTGACTTCAAGGGGGATGGCGGCGTCAGCGAATACATCCGCAGCAGCGCTCCCTGGAAGGAGCATTATATGGCTACTGCCGGTTTTCTCCTAACGTCTCCTCCCCGGCTGAACTATCTTGTGAAGTCGATTGAGAATGGTTTGGGGAACCGGATCGACATTGAATACAAGCCTTTGACGGACGAGAGCGTCTACACGAAGTACACGGACGCTGCCTATCCGGTTCAGGATGTGGTCAATGCGAGCTATGTGGTTTCGCGGGTCACGACGGACGACGGCATTGGCGGCAGGAACGGCCAGCGCTATCACTATGCGGGTCTCAAAGAGCATGTGAACGGTCTCGGCAGCCTTGGCTTTGCCAAGATGACCTCGACCGACGAGGCGACGGGGATCGTCACGGAGAGCGCATACAACCAGTTCTGGGAGCAGCGCACGCAGGGCGAACTCGGCCACAGCCAGACGGTTGCGCCGGACGGCACGGTGCTCGAGGAGAAGTTCGTCTATTGGGCTTCAAAATGTACGGGCGACAGCGAGGACAAGCGGCATTGCTTCCGTTATTCGCCGCAATCGGTGACGACGAAGAAGGATCTGAACGGGACCGATCTCGGCACGGTGACGGAGAACTCGACCTATGACGACTACGGTTTCCTGACGCGTCAGGAAGTGGAGACGAGGCTTGGGTCGCAGAGCTTCTCGAAGATCACGGCCAACACATACACGCACGATTCGTCGCGCTGGGTTCTGGGCCGGCTGACGTCAGCGAGCGTCACGCATAAAGCGCCGGGGACGCCCGACCAGGTTCGAACCTCGGCGTTTACCTACGATCCGTCGACGGGCCTTCTTTCGAGCGAAACGATCGAGCCTGGCAATGCGCTTTCGACCACGAAGACCTACGTCCGCAACGGTTTCGGCGCGGTGACGGAGCAGACCGAGAGCTGGGCCTCGGATGGCAGCGTGACGGCGGCGAACGGTTCGCCGGTGGGCAGCCGCACCACGCGCTTTGTTTATGACGAGCGGGTGCGCTACAAGGTTTCCGAAACCAACCCGCTTGGGCAGACGCAGACGAGCGCTTACGACCCGCTGCATGGCCTTGCCACGAGTTCCACCGGGCCGAACGGGCTGACGACGTCCTGGACTTACAACAGCCTGGGCCAGCTTGTCGAGGAGCGGCGAGCCGACGGCACGCGGACGCGAAACTACAGCTACAATTGTTCGACGACGATGCAGTGCCCTGTGAACGGTGCCTATCTGCTGGTCACGGCAGCGGACGGTGGCGCGATTTCGGCGGTCTACAAAGATAAGCTGCACCGCGTGATCCGTCAGTCGACGCAAGGATTCGATGGACGTTTCGTGCATGTCGATACGGTCTACGACGCGCAAGGGCGGGTTCTGAAGCGCTCCGAGCCTTATCTCGACGGCGATCCGTCCTGGTGGAGCGCCGTCCAGTATGACCTCATCGGGCGGCCCGTCGTCACCACGAAGCCCGACACGAAAACCGAGACCGTTTCCTACAACGGCCTCACGGTGACGAGCACGAATGCGCTCGGGCAGACGAAGACGGTCACGAGCGACGTTCTGGGCCGCATGACGGTTGCGACCGACACCAATGGCCAGAGCATCGCTTATTCCTACGATGCGATCGGCCAGCTTGTCGGCATGACCGATCCGAACGGCAACGTGACGTCGATCGTCTATGACGTGCGCGGCAACAAGGTGGTCCAGAGCGATCCTGACAAGGGAAGCTGGACCTACGCCTATAATGCGCTGGGGCAGCTTGCAAGCCAGATCGACGCGAAGGGTCAGGTCACGCGGGTGACCTATGACGTTCTCGGCCGGATGCTGTCGCGCACCGACGACGCGTCGGGCAGTCCGCAGGCTTCGTATTGGGTTTACGACACGGCGGCGAAGGGCGTTGGCAAGCTTGCCGCGGCGAGCGGCTACGGTTACAGCGCCGCCTTTACCTATGATGAGCTCGGCCGTCCGTCTGCGAAAACCGAGACCATGGACGATGGGTCGGCCTACACGGTGACGACGAGCTACGACGCGCTTAGCCGGCCCGCTTCGGTCTCCTATCCGACGGGGCTGACGGTTGGGACGGCGTACACGGCTTCCGGCCATCTCGCGCAGCTTTCGAACGCGTCGTCGGGCAAGAGCTACTGGCAGGCCCGGAGCGTGGATGCGCGCGGCAATGTCACCCAGTCGACGCTCGGCAACGGCGTCGGCGAGCTTCGGGCCTATGACGCGGCGACGGGCTATCTGACCCAGATCACCTCGTCGAGCGCGTCGTCGGGGACGATCCAGAACCTGTCCTACCAGTTCGACACGCTGGGCAACCTTCTGTCGAGGAAGGATCAGATCCAGGCGATCACGGAGACCTTCCAGTACGATCGGCTGAACCGCGTGGTGGCTTCGACGGTTCTTCCAACGGCCCAGCCCTCGCAAGGAACGACGGTGGCGGTCTCCTACGACGCGCTCGGCAACATCGTGTCGAAATCGGATGTCGGGGCCTACGCTTACGGGGGCGGCGCGGAATGTGCGAACCCGTTTGCGGGGCCGCACGCAGTGACTTCGGTGTCGGGGGCGAAGGAGGCCTCCTACTGCTACGACGGCAACGGCAACCTGACGACGGGCGGGGGCCGGGTTGTGACGTGGACGGCGTTCAACATGCCGTCTTTGATCGCGAAGGACCTTCGCCGCACGGAGATCGTCTACGGCCCGGATCGGGCCAGGTTCAAGCGCGTCGACGAGAACGAGACGGGGGCTACGACCACCTTCTATGTCGCGGGCGGCGCCCACGAGGTGGTGAAGCGTGGCTCGACGGTCACGCACAAGACCTATATCGCAGGCGTCGCGGTCGAGATCGAAGGGACCGGCGCGACCGAGACGCTTTATCTCCTGAAGGATCATCTCGGCTCGACGGACGTGATCACCGACGCCATGGGCGCCGTCCAGAGCCGCCTGTCGTTCGACGCGTGGGGCAAGCGGCGCGACGTGAGCTGGGCGGCGTTCATCAACGTGCCGGTCGCGCTCTGGCAGTCGGGCAAGATCACGCGCGGCTATACGGGCCACGAGCAGCTTGACGAGGTGGGCCTCGTGCACATGAACGGGCGGGTCTACGACCCCGAACTCGGCCGCTTCCTCTCCGCCGATCCGTTCATCCAGGACGCCACCAACCTGCAGGCGTTGAACCCCTACACCTACGTCCAGAACAACCCGCTCTCCTTCACGGACCCAAGCGGATACTTCCTCTCCGGCCTGTTCAAGGCCATCGGCAAGGTCTTCAGCCGCGTCTTCAAGGCCATCGCCCACGCCATAAAAACCGTCCTCAACTCCTCAATCATACGGTCGCTCATACAGGTCGCCGTGTGCAGCTGGAACCCCGTGGCCTGCGTGGCGGCGGCGGGGGCGCTCACTGCCATGGCGGGAGGATCGTTGCAGGACGCCTTCAAGGCCATGGCGTTCTCGATCATGTCGATCGCGACATGGACGGGGGTCGGGGAGTTCCTGAAAGGTACGCCGCTCGCCGGCGACATCATCGGCAAAGGGCTCGTCCACGGCACCGTGGGCGGAGCGCTCAGCGTCGCCCAGGGCGGCGACTTCCTGCAGGGCTTCGCCGCGAACGCCGTCGGCGCCGCAACCGGCCTCGTCTCGAACAGCATCTCCGGCGGCGATGTCTTCCTCGACAGCGCCATCGTCGGCGCCTCCGGCGGTATGGTCTCCGTCCTCACGGGCGGGAAATTCGCGAACGGCTTCATCACAGCAGCCTTCGCTAACCTGTATAATAAATGGGCTCAGCGCTGGAAATGGCAGGCCGCGATGGCAGGCGCGAGAGTGGGCGGAGCCGTAGGAAACACTTCGGCTGCTAGAGGATTTATCATTGGCGGCGCCTTGGGCTATGCGGCAGGTTATGTCTATGACTGGTGGTATGGAGAAGATCCGAACGGAGATGTCACCGGGTTTGTCGGGGCGTATGGTTCTGTAGGATCGACAGCGAATAGTTATGCCGACGCAGGAGTTTACGATGATACGACAGCGAGAGAAGTTGGACTATATGGCGGAGGTGGCGGAAACTACGGGGGAAGCAGCATAGCAAAAATGCTATCTGGAGAGTTAGGCTATGAAATTGGTATGGTCGAAGGCGGGAAGACCAACTTTGAGGGAACTGCTTTTAATCCAAGTTTTTCGAGTGGCGGCTGGTCATATGGAACACTGATCAACAAAGATGGCCAGACTGTCGGTTATGTTATGCAAAAAAGTGTAATAGGATCCGGAAGCTCAGGAATGACCTACCAATCCACAGGATCGTACACTTCGACCGGAAGACTGTTCGGCTATTGAAGGCTCATGAAACGGCGCCTCGGAACAATCCGGGGTGCCGGGACACCAAATCAACGTCGCCGTGAAGTAGCGGGGAAGATAATGCGGTTCGAAACATATTTTTTTGTTTCTCAGAATATAAATATAAGCCTTTTATTTTTTTTATTAATTGCTGTAGTAATTTCTATTTTTTTAATTATTTCATATAGAATTTATAAAAAAAACGAATTGCCATTAAGAGATTTTTTTGCTGTCATTCTTGCGTTGCTATTTGGCTTTGGGTTTTTTGGTAACCAATTTCTTGAAACCAAGGCTTCAATAAATAAAATCATCCATTCAAATGGTATAAAAACGGTCGAAGGAAATATCGCCAATTTTCGTAAAATAGGCATGAAAAAGGAGCTATCCTTTGACGTGAAAGATACATCCTTTTCCATCAAATCTGTCCATCCGTTCGACGGCTTTAACGACTGGAGCGATCGTTCTCTGCGAGATGGACTCTATGTGCGTATAAAATATCTGCCTTATTACAACAAAGAAGAAGGAGTGCGTAACAAAATTATCCAGATAGACGTGCGCCAGTAGCGGGCAAGCGCCGCGACGTAAGCTGGGAGTTTCATCAACGTGCCGGTTCGCGCTCTGGCAGTCGGGCAAGATCGCGCGCGGCTATACCGGCTCCGCTCAAGCAGCGCGAAGCGCGGTAGCGGCGCGAAACCCGCAGCTTGACGAGGTCGGCCTCGTGCACATGAACGGGCGGGTCTACGACCCCGAACTCGGCCGCTTCGTCTCCGCCGATCCGTTCATCCAGGACGCCACCAACGATGCGATTATCGGCGGCGGGCGCGTCACTGGCGCTGTGATCGTAGATCGTGTCGCGGCTCTTCCTTGGCACCGTCAGAGAGACCGGCAGGAATGCCGGTGCGGGCTCTGGCTTCTCGTCGTTCTTGGCCAGCTTCCGCCAACGAAACAGAAGGCTTGGCTTGATCCCATGCTTGCGGGCGACCGCTGACATATTCACGCCGGGCTGCAAAGCCTCGGCGATGATCGCCTGCTTCTCGTCCTCGCTCCAGCGGCGCTGGGTATCAGCAACTACGGAATACCGGCGGGCAAAACTATCTCCAGACATAGGCACGGGCATAGCTCCTGTCGCGACAAGCGTCACAGACAAGACCTGTCTCTTACACGCACCGCAAGGCGGCCCTCAGCGGATGCTTACCGCGAAGACGTGGACCGGAGTAGGTAACCTCGGAAGGGTAAGCTGAGCGCATGGAAGATAGTCCATATATGGATTGACCTATCAAGCCAATATGTCAATTTATACATTGACACCGTCTGTTTTATATCAACCTATGGATTGACGAATGAGCATCAAGCGAGCCGTTCGCGAGCAATATCAGGCCATCGTCGACCGCGCAGCAGGTCAGACGATTGGCCTTCGCGTGCCGCCCGAAGGCTGGCTTCGCACAATGCGCAAGGCGCTCGGGATGTCTGGCGCACAGCTGGGACGGCGAATGGGTCTGACACGGGCGCGGATCGCCGCCGCTGAACACGCGGAACTCTCCGGAGCGATAACGCTGAAATCGATGCAGGCTGCCGCAGAAGCCATGGGATGCCGCTTCGTCTATGCTGTCGTGCCGCAAACGACCGTTGAAGAGGCGGTAGGGGCACAAGCCAGAAAGAAGGCTTTAGCCATCGTTCATGCCGCCAGCGGTCATATGGCGCTCGAAAGCCAGACACTTCCAGACGACAGGATTGCGAGACAGGTCACTCGGCTTGCGGAAGATCTTTCGCGCGCGATGCCGCCTGATTTCTGGGAGGACAAATGACCGGCGTCATGGATTATCCGGAAGGGGCT
>NZ_RZNF01000009.1 GCF_003992725.1 Rhodomicrobium lacus
GCACACGGCGACCTGTATGAGCGACCGTATGATTGAGGAGTTGAGGACGGTTTTTATGGCGTGGGCGATGGCCTTGAAGACGCGGCTGAAGACCTTGCCGATGGCCTTGAACAGGCCGGAGAGGAAGTATCCGCTTGGGTCCGTGAAGGAGAGCGGGTTGTTCTGGACGTAGGTGTAGGGGTTCAACGCCTGCAGGTTGGTGGCGTCCTGGATGAACGGATCGGCGGAGAGGAAGCGGCCGAGTTCGGGGTCGTAGACCCGCCCGTTCATGTGCACGAGGCCGACCTCGTCAAGCTGCGGGTTTCGCGCCGCTACCGCGCTTCGCGCTGCTTGAGCGGAGCCGGTATAGCCGCGCGCGATCTTGCCCGACTGCCAGAGCGCGA
>NZ_RZNF01000010.1 GCF_003992725.1 Rhodomicrobium lacus
CGGGCGGGCGAGCATGGCCGCGGGTTTGCGGTCGTCGCCTCCGAGGTTCGCAAGCTCGCCGAGCGAAGCCAAGCCGCGGCGCAGGAAATCTCCGGCCTCTCCGGCGACACGGTCAAGGCCGCCCAGCAGGCCGGCGAGATGCTGGGGCGCCTCGTGCCCGACATCCAGCGCACCGCCGAACTGGTGTTCGAAATCTCGAACGCCACCCGTGAACAGAATGCGGGCGCGGCGCAGATCAACATCGCGATCCAGCAGCTCGACAAGGTGACCCAGCAGAACACCGCCGCGGCCGAGGAAATGGCATCGAC
>NZ_RZNF01000011.1 GCF_003992725.1 Rhodomicrobium lacus
CCATACGCCTTCGGCGCGTCTTTCCACTGAAGGCCGTGCTTGATGACGTAAACGATGCCGCTCACCACACGGCGGTCGTCGACGCGCGGCACCCCATGCGGCAGCGGAAAAAACGGCGATATCCGCGCCATCTGGCGCTCGCTCAGCAAAAACAGTGCGCTCATCGAATCAAAACCTCTTCCTCCTGGGAAAGGCTTTGAATCACATCTTAATGGAAATTAATAGGTCCTGAGCCTAGGGCATGAAAAGTCGGTACGATGTTCTCGACGACGATAGATATTGAGGCGATCAAATGGTGACGGCAAGCGCAAGCTGGCAATAGTCGGCGGAATCCTAGTACTAGTCTAGGTCACCGACTCGTAACTTCGTAACCAGATACGGACTGATGCAAGCTTGACGGATGCGAGGAAGTTGTCGTCGCGCTTGTCGCACCGGGTTGCAACGGCGCGGAAGTCTTTGAGTTTGTTGAAGAAGCGCTCGACGGCATTTCTCTGTCGGTAAAGCCACGCCGAGAAGGCCGGACGCCTCTTCCGGTTCGGCATGAGCCTGATGTTGGCCCACGCGCCGCGCTGTTCGAGGGTATGGCGCAAACCGTCGCTATCATAGGCGCGGTCTGCAAGCAGGATCGCGCCGGCCTTGACCTCGTCCAGCATGTCCTCGGCCGAGCGGCCGGCCTGCCCCTCGGTGAGTTTCAACGTGATCGGCAGGCCGTTGGCGTCGACGAATGCGTGGATTTTCGTCGTCAGGCCGCCCCGCGAGCGACCCATGCAACAGGATCGGACGACTTTTTTTTACCATTGGCCGCGTGCTGATGGACACGGATGGATGACGAGTCGATCATCGGGATGTCGCCGTCGTAAGCCTTTGAAACCGCTTCGAGAAGCCGGTCCCACACGCCCGCCTTTCGCCAGCGGTTGAAGCGGTTCACGCTGGTCGTATGGGGGCCATACCGGGCCGGAATATCGGCCCACGGCGCACCGGTGCGCAGCCGCCAGAAGATGCCGTTCAGCAC